>NZ_NOLK01000003.1:0-129202 GCF_002245985.1 Nostoc sp. 'Peltigera membranacea cyanobiont' 232 | reverse complement strand
GTTTATTTTCTTTGCACTACGCCCCAATGGAATTAAGGGAAATCCTCTCACCCTTATGGCAGCGACAACCAGTAGTTTTAATTGGCAGCGCCATAGAACCAGAAACTGAGGCTACTCTTTTCCGACAGCGCCTTGGCTTAGATGATTTAACTTGCCTAAAGTTTTCTTCGGAGAGGCAAGCGGAAGCGATTCAACTCTATGTACCCTATAAATTGCCTCTACCCAACACGCCAGAATTTCAAGCGGCATTTATTCACAAAGTCCGCACACTGGTTTGTCTCAGTGCTACAGCAGCAGGGTTAACGGTTGTCTTGGTGGGGGATGTCCCACTCAAGGCTCAAGTGGCGACAATTTTGGCTTCAGAGTTTGGTTCGCGGGTGCAGGTAGAAAAAACTTGTTTAGATGAAAATGGTATTTTGATTAGTGGTTGGGAATTTTGGCGAGAACATCAACGAGTTTTGCCAGCACCCCATCTGTTAATTATTGCTACTTTACCTTTACCATCTTTAGAAAATCCGCTTGTAGCTGGTAGGGTAGCTCTTTATAAGCGATCGCATCAAGATTGGTTTCGTTTATATTTATTGCCGACAGCCTTAAATGAATTACAAAGAGCGATCGCGCCAGTCCGAGAAAGTCAAGGCATTGTTGCTTTACTTGATAGTCGGGTAGTTAACCGTAGCTACGGCGCTCAAATTCTCGCTGCCTTAAGTCCTCTCGCCCGCATTAACTATCTCGACCCCAGTCTATTTTCTAATACCGATGAAGAAAATTCTGCTTAAAGTCAATACCCAATGCCCAATTTACATTTTCCGAAGGTAATGCGATTCATCATAATTCATAATAACTAATGACGCTCTCTGCGAAACCCTCTTGCTGCTTGCTTATTTCCAGGAGTAAGCAGACTAGCTTTTCGCGTCACTAACATAATTACGAATTACGAATTACGAATTACGAATTATTTAATGATGATTCCTGGCAAGATAAATTTAGAACCTAAGTAAAATTTGAGTTGCTGATTATGGGTGAAGCAAAGCGTCGCAAAACCACACAAGGGGAAACATACGGTCAAGAGACTCGAATCTTGCCTTGGCTTCCCATCACAAAAATTCAAGGCGAACAATTTGTCAGTTGGACAACTCGTGGTGCTTGGATAGGCATTATCCTTATGGCTGTAGGATGGGCAACTATCCGTTTTATTGGCCCAGCCTTCGGTTGGTGGCAAGTAGTCTACTAAATCCTGCTGTTAATCTAAAAGACTTTGAATCTTACTCCCCTTGCCTTGTAGGGCTACAGTGTAAACACAAGTCTCGTTGACCATACAATGGCATTGTATCGACTGACAATGGCATTGCATTGACTAAAAATGGCATTGCATCGACTAACAATCACATTGCATCGACTAACAATGGCATTGTATCGACTAACAATAGCATTGCATCGACTGACAATGGCATTGTATCGACTAACAATCACATTGCATCGACTGACAATGCTATTTCTCTCATTCCCATGCTGTGTATGAGAATGAGGAAAGCCTCATCAAGCTAGGTTTTTAGGACTTGTGTGTACACGTAGCCTTGTAGGGAAGGGCTGGGGGTTAAGTCTTTATTGTGCTTAGTAGTAAACCAGCAGCTACTCTTTTCCCTTAGAATTTTCCCGTAGATTTGGTCAGTTTTTGTAGTATGTAAAGAAGCACTTTCGACGTGAGATTATGCCGTCCTCCAAAAAACTCTTCACCTACCCATCCAGCCACAAAAGCAATCAAGTCGATAACTATCACGGTACTTCAGTTGCAGATCCTTACCGTTGGTTAGAAGATCCTGACTCTGAAGAAACAAGGACTTGGATTGAAGCCCAAAATAAAATTACCTTTGGCTACTTGAGTGAAATTTCTGCCAGAGAAAAAATTAAACAGCGCCTTACCAAACTTTGGGATTATGAAAAATATGGTATCCCTTTTCAAGAAGGCGAACGTTACTTTTATTTCAAAAATAACGGACTACAAAATCAAAGTGTCCTCTACACTCTAAAAACTCTCGACGGCGAACCCAAAGTTTTACTCGACCCCAATAAACTTTCAGAAGATGGCACTGTTGCTCTTTCAGGATTGTCTATTAGTGAGGATGGTAAACTTTTAGCTTATGGTCTATCTACCTCTGGTTCTGATTGGCAAGAGTGGAAAGTACGCGATGTAGAAACTGGTGAAGACCTGCAAGACCATCTGAAGTGGATTAAGTTTTCTGGTGCATCGTGGACACACGATCATCAAGGTTTCTTTTACAGTCGCTACGATGAGCCGAATGAAAAAACTCAATTAGAAGATGTTAACTATTATCAAAAGCTCTACTATCATCAACTAGGTAAATCTCAATCAGAAGATGCACTAATTTATCATCGTCCTGACCAAAAGGAATGGGGTTTTAGTGGCGGTGTTACTGAAGATGGACGTTATTTAATAATTTCAATTTGGCTAGGTACTGACTCCAAAAATTTGCTTTTCTTTAAAGATTTGACTAACCCTAATGCTGAGGTAGTAGAACTAATTAACCAATTTGAGGCAGATTACAGCTTTATCGATAATGATGATAGCGTGTTTTATTTCCGCACCGATTTAAAAGCACCACGGGGAAGAGTTATTGCAATTGACACCAAAAAACCTGCACCAGAAAATTGGCAAGAAATCATTCCCCAATTAGCAGAAACGTTGGAAAGTTTAGGCATACTCAATAACCAATTTGTTACTGATTATCTCAAAGATGCTCATAGCCAAATTAAGATTTTTGACCTCAAAGGTGCATTTATTCGTGAGGTAGAACTACCTGGACTTGGTTCAGCCGGTGGCTTTGGAGGGAAGCGTCATGATACCGAAACTTTTTATAGTTACACCAGTTTCACCACACCAGGAACTATCTATCGCTACGATATGATAACTGGTAAAAGTACTGTTTTTCGCCAGCCACAGGTAGATTTTAATCCAGATAATTACGAAACAAAACAAGTTTTTTATCAAAGCAAAGATGGTACTAGAGTACCAATGTTTATTACTCATAAAAAGGGCATTAAATTAGATGGAAATAACCCCACTTATCTCTATGCCTATGGTGGTTTTAATGCCTCAATGACACCTAGCTTTTCGGTGAGTCTGTTGGTGTGGATGGAGATGGGTGGGATCTATGCTATGCCCAATCTCCGCGGCGGTGGAGAATACGGCGAAGAATGGCATCAAGCAGGAATGAAGGATAAAAAGCAGAATGTCTTTGATGACTTTATTAGCGCTGCTGAGTGGTTGATTGCAAATAAGTATACTAAAACTGAGAAACTGGCGATCGCAGGTGGTAGTAATGGTGGCTTATTGGTGGGTGCTTGCATCACACAGCGCCCCGATTTATTCGGTGCAGCAATACCCGCCGTCGGCGTAATGGATATGTTGCGATTCCACAAATTTACCATCGGCTGGGCTTGGACTTCCGAATATGGTTCAGCAGATAATTCAGAAGAGTTTCCAGCGCTGTATGCTTATTCGCCACTCCACAACATCAAACCAGATACAGCTTACCCAGCAACCTTAATTACCACAGCCGATCGCGACGATCGCGTTGTCCCTGCTCATAGTTTCAAATTTGCTGCCGCTTTGCAAGAAGCTCACGCAGGTGATGCACCAACCCTAATTAGAATTGAAACTAAAGCGGGACATGGTGCGGGTAAACCCACAACTAAAATTATCGAAGAAGCCGCAGATAAGTGGGCTTTTTTGGTGCGTGCTTTGAATGTAGAAGTTTAAGAGTTGATTTATTTGTAGAGTGCGTTAACGCAGTGTAACGCAGTGTAACGCACTAGATTATTTCCATAAGCCCAATTATTTCAGTGCATCTAAATTCAGAACAATTGAGGGAGCATTAGTACTGAGCAAGTTACCACCTTTGAATAAAAAGTCGCCAATTACATTTTTTGTCTGTGGTGCATATTTCTCCCAAGGGTGTTGTGCAACCCAAATTACCTGAACTTCGCGTGTCCACATCTCATCTCTGTTTTCAGCAGTGGAACTAACTGTTTCCACCACATGAGTTACGCGATGGCCATGATTTTTATGGTTTTGGCACAATAGAATGCGATCGCCCGGATCTGCTTTTTTTGCATCATTTTTTTTCGTTCCAATCTCTTACTAATTTCCTCCTCGCTCAATCCTTTCTTCATATCTTCGTTCATTGCCCAATGTAAATCGAAGGTAGCACCAATTTTACAAGATTCTTTGTAAGACCACTCTGTTCTTTTACTAGCAGTATGATTAACAAGCTTGAGGTATTTAATATTTAGGTGATTACCAATTGTTTCTAAGTAGGCAGGCACAAATAAATATAACTATGTAACGAAAAGTAAAAGCGGTGAAAACCTTGTGATTGCTTCACTCCACTTCGTTACGTTCGCAATGACATAGTTATAAATTTTCTCACCCACCTACTTAAAAAAGCTTCTTTGTTTTGTGTCAGGTCTTGGATTTTTGTAGATGAACTTTTAACCATAAAAGAATTACTTGAGAAAGCAGGGTGAAAACTACATTTATATGGTTCCCTGAAATTCTCCCCACATTGCACTAATAGGTATTAAAGGTAAAACTTCCCTATTATGGTAACTAAACTCATAATATTCACTATATTGTTCTTGTTACTAAACATCAAGTAAGAACATCTTGCAGGTGAAAGGTACCTAAAGCTTTGAAAATCTCTTTCTTCACTACTTCCGAGAAGCTATCTACATCTGCCCTGACCGATGAAGCCGCCCTAGATGATATGCTGAATGGCATAGCGATCGCTCCTAATTTAGCCACCTTTGCAAATGTTCACAAGGAAGGTTCTACTGAGAGTGTCAATTAGATAGTTTTTCTTTGAAAATCCCTTGCTTACCCAGCTAAAAAAAGCTATCTCTGAATGCAAGTTGGTATCATTGTGCAAAACTACCCTAATCTGGTAGCGATCGAGTTACGATCTTGTCACACCCCTTTTTTGATTTGAGAAGTCCTATTCCAGAATTTTCTGGTTAAAATAGTATATCTGTTCTACTCAAACTCCCAAACCAACACTCCTTAAAACCATATATTTAGAGGCATTAGAGGCAGAAATGGCTATCAACACCGATACTTCCGGCAAGCAAAAAGCGCTGACTATGGTACTCAACCAAATTGAGCGCAGCTTTGGTAAAGGAGCAATCATGCGCCTGGGTGATGCTACCCGGATGCGGGTGGAAACAATTTCCAGTGGAGCGCTGACTCTAGATTTAGCATTGGGCGGTGGTTTACCCAAGGGGCGGGTAATTGAAATTTATGGGCCAGAAAGTTCTGGTAAGACTACAGTAGCCTTACATGCCCTCGCCGAAGTGCAAAGAAATGGCGGTATTGCTGCTTTTGTTGATGCTGAACACGCTCTCGATCCCACTTATGCTGCGGCATTGGGTGTAGATATTGACAATTTGCTGATTTCCCAACCTGACACTGGCGAATCAGCTTTGGAAATTGTCGATCAGCTTGTTCGCTCTGCTGCGGTTGATATTGTAGTCATTGACTCAGTAGCAGCACTAGTTCCCCGCGCTGAAATTGAAGGCGATATGGGTGATATTCACGTTGGTTTACAAGCGCGGTTGATGAGCCAAGCTCTACGTAAAATAACGGGTAACATTGGTAAATCTGGTTGTACAGTAATTTTCATTAACCAGTTGCGGCAAAAAATCGGTGTTACTTACGGTAGCCCAGAAACCACAACTGGCGGTAACGCATTGAAATTTTATGCTTCGGTGCGCTTGGATATTCGCCGGATTCAAACCTTGAAAAAAGGTACAGATGAATTTGGTAATCGCGTTAAAGTCAAAGTCGCCAAAAACAAAGTAGCGCCACCTTTTAGGATTGCGGAATTTGACATTATTTTTGGTAAAGGAATTTCTACCTTGGGTTGTATTGTAGACTTGGCAGAAGAAACTTCCATTATTGTCCGCAAAGGAGCTTGGTATAGTTATAACGGCGATAACATCTCCCAAGGACGAGACAACGCCATTAAGTATCTAGAAGAAAAACCTGAATTTGCTGAGGAAATTAAGAAACTAGTGCGTGAAAAGCTAGATAAAGGCGCTGTTGTTTCTGCTAACTCCGTAGCGAAAGCCAGTGAAGAAGATGAAGAGGAAGAAGGCGACTTAGAGCCAGAAGAATAAGGAACGTGGATGTATTAATTAGATAGGCATTACTAATTTGTAATTAGGTTATATATGGGGAGAAGAGCTAAAATGCAATCTTCTCCCTTTGGGAGAAGCTAGTGCTATTCATAGTTATGGCGCTCGGCAAAGGCGTTAATTTCATTTACTAACCATGCTTTCTCTTTGTTGCTCAAAAATAGTCCAAACTTGATTTTTGTTGAGGCGATCGCTAAAGTACAAAACGAGTTGAGATTTTTTACGAAAGAAAACTGGTGCTTTATTGGAGTCAAACTTGCCTGAAGTTTGGCGTTTCTCCCCATCGGTAGCAGTACTAGCTGGAAAGTCAAAAATCCTAAAGAGTATGTCATCTGAATGTTCAACGACGGCTGAATTTCAATCCGAGTCCGAAAAGGACTGCTAAAAAGCAAACTTTGAGCCGCATAGGGGCAAATGCCTAAAGCTAAGGGGAAAAAACCAGACATCAAAATAATAAGGCGAAATATTAGCTCCCATTCAGGGTTAATTTCAAGCCCAGGTTCTAGTACCTCAACAATCAAAGCATAAACAATCCAAAAGATGAAGACATATCCAAACATCGGTGATAAACCTAACCACAAACTCTGAGGGCTATTGAGGAGTGAGGGAGGAATATTAACGATCATTTTCTCAGTTTTTGTGGTTAATTGAATTTTGCTTTGTTTGGGTCAGTTATAAGTGGCTGTACGCGGTGGGAGTGGTTGCTTTCCTTGTAAGACAACTAACGCTTCTACAGCCGAGGGAAATCGTACTGTACTGATTGGTTCAATCATTCGCTCTAACCAAGCAGTAAAGCGTTTGGGCAATTGGACAAGACTATGAAAGTCGATGACAAGTTGATGGTGTGGTAAATCTGCGGGGGATATGCCTGTTAGCAAAAATAACAACGTTGTCCCCAGTCCATACAAGTCGGTAGATAACACCGCCTGTCCACGAAATTGTTCGGGAGCCATATAGCCAAAAGTTCCTACTACAGTACTGCCACCAGTTACAGTGTTGTGATAGGTATCTTGAACTGCCCCAAAATCTACCAGAAAAATCTGCCCATTGTCGTGGCGGATCAGATTTTGTGGTTTAATGTCTCGATGAATTACAGGTGGGGTCAAGTGCTGCAAATACACCAAAATTTCCAGCACTTGAGTAGCAATAACCTGTACTTCCTCAACGCTTGGTTTCCAGCCTTGATTAACTAGCTCAAAGAGAGATTGTCCTGCGGCTAGTTCTTGCACCAGATAGAAAGTGCGATCGCCATCTGTCTCTATTTGAAAGTAATTCAAATATTGCGGAATCCCCGGATAGTTGAGATTAGCGACAATTTTCGCTTCTCGTTCAAATAATTCCAGCATTTTCCAATCTTTGATGTGATGGAAGGAAAGCACTTTCAGCGCCACAGGTTGATTAGTTTGCAAATCCTCAGCCGCATAAGTAATACCCATACCACCATGTCCTAAAACATGGCGAATCTGATAGCGTCCTGCGATCGCATCACCTGGTTGATGCAATAACCCAGCCATGATGCTTCCTATTTACTCAATTCTGATTACAGTATTCCCAAAATCAAGCAGGCAAAGCACTCTTGATTTTTGCAGATATTCTTTACTTTTCAATTTTTTAGCTGTGATTGTAGGGTTTTTGTCTGCTAAAAAAACGGTCTAAAATTTCTGATTTCTGTTCTGAACTAAAGTTATTATAGTCATGTTTAAACTTCTCAAATAGTGGGGAATTTCTGAAAACATCTAAATTTTCATCTGCTTTTGCAGGTATAAATATTTGTCTGTCAGGAGATAAAGTAAGTATTTCTAATTGTTCCTTCTTTTTCTGCACAAGCTGCATCAATAACTCCATTGCTACAGTTGGCAAAATGCGGCAAGCATAATTCACAAAAAAGTCAAAAGTCATGTTTCCTAGACGGATGCGATCGCCATCTTTGAGCTTGATTGGCCCAAAAGCGCGATCGCCATTTACAAACGAGCCATTGGTACTGTTGAAGTCTATGAAGTAGAAACCTTGATCGTCAATATATTGAATAGCCGCGTGGCGACGAGACATATAATTATCAGCAATGCAAATACCACTATTGCGATTACGACCTATTGTCCATATCTGCTGTGGCTGTCGTAAACTTTGAGTCTGATTGTCGCATAAGTTAGTCATCAAATAAACAGCAGCAGTATCCACTACACCATGTACGTAACATACCTTCATTTTCCTCAACGACGGTTGAGATATGTTTTCTAGCTGAAGAATTTCATCTAGAAGGCTGCTGTGGTGTTCATACAACTTGAGGAATACCTGATATAAAGTTAATCGTCGTTCTATTTCCGTTTGTGCAAATTCAGCCATGATACCTAAACCTTGTATTACCTGATTTCGGTTGTAAATATTCTGCTTCAGCCTACAATCAGGGATAATTAACTAATTTTTCACTTTTCGCTGTAATCTTAAAATTTGAGTGGCTTTAGAGCTTTATATTTTACAGCTTTTAAGTGCCAGATTCCCTGTTGTTTATAGCAATAAAAAGCATGGAAATATCTATGAAAAATTATTATGATCTTTCATTGTTTATTGTAAATAATCATTTGTTATTTGTAACAGACCCTTATTATAAAGATTTAATTAAGAATTGCCAACTAGCTGTGTATTTTTTCTAGCTCGTCGGTTATTTCTTAACATTTTCTAGAGCGGTCGCTATTGCTAGGCTCAACTATAACAATCCTGAATTATTTGCGCTCAACAAAATCCCCGACAACTTTTACAAAGTCGGGCATTTGGGGATTGGAATTCTCACAAACCAAATAGAATTGCTAGATCCTATCTACTTGGTCAATTCTGAATAAATTTGAGTTTTATCAATAAAAATCAGATTTTATTTATCAAACTAATAAAAAATCCAAGCTTTGTGAGCTTGATAAAATAATATAGTTAAACTTAAGATTTGATTCTCCCTAGCCCTTGTTCAAAAGTAGAAAACTAGTCTGAGAGCCAGAGCAAGGGGCTGGCTCCAAAATCTCAACTTTCAATTTACAATAAACCTCGTTTACCATTGGGGCGCACGGTCATCCAATTTGTTTTTGCTAGTGCTAGCTGCTCATCAGAAATTTTTGCACTGGTAAGATTAGCACCACATAGGTTAGCTCCTCGGAGGTTAGCATTGCTGAGATAAGCATTACTGAGGTCTGCACCTCGCAGGTCTGCCCCTTCTAAATCAGCATGGTTAAAGTATGCTTTACTCAGATTAGCATCCTTGAGATTTGCTTTAGTAAGACTGGCTCTACCAAAGTCACTATTGTGAAGATTAGCTCCCTGAAGATTGGTTTTTTGGAATTGAGTGGAATGGAAATTTGTTCCTGATAAGTCAGCACCTTGCAGGTTCAGCAAATTTAAATTGTGGAGAGCAAAATCTCGTCTTCCCTTCTGGTAGGCGGTTAACAAACCTTGGGTATCTAACTTACGCTCAACTTTAGAAGTTTGACCTTGCGAACCATTACTGTTGCTGTTAGCTAAAGTTGTTGATTTGCCCATCCCAGAACCCTGGTGTAATCCAGCCGCTTCTGTTGCCTTAGCTCGTCTGGCACGAATTGCTGCTGCTACCTGTGCCACACCTGCACTGGTAACAGCGACAGAAGAGTTGTTACATAAAACGGCAGAATTTTCCAGATGGTTGTGTGTTCGCTCTTTAGACCCAGTATCTGATTTAATTAGTAAACCCTTTGCTAAACTTTCTAAGTATGGTTCTATTTCCAAGGCTCTAAGAACATCTGCCGCCGACTGATAGCGATTACGTACAGACACGTCTAACATTTTTCGCAATACATTGCTCAAGTGATCGCTCACTTGCACAAGTTGCTCCCACATCATCTCACCAGTGTTGGGATTGTAATCTAAATCTTTAGGAGTTTTGCTAGTGAGCAAATAAATGCATGTCACCCCCAGTGCATAAATATCACTGGCGTAGACTGGACGCATGGCCATTTGCTCTGGAGGCGCAAAACCGGGAGTACCAATGGCATAAGCAGTTAATGCTGTTTGTCCTGATTGATTTATTGCGCCTTGGGTGACTTGGTTTTTGACGGCACCAAAGTCGATGAGTACCATTCTGGCATCTTGACTGCGGCGAATTAAGTTTGCTGGCTTGATATCACGATGGATCACCTTTTGCTCGTGGATGTATTGCAGTAGTGGCAGAATCTCGCTTAAAAATTGCTTGACTCCAGTTTCGCTCAAGATGCCGTTAAGTTTGACTTCCTCCTGCAAGGTATCACCACTGATGTATTCTTGAACTAAATAAAATTGTTCATTATTTTCAAAATAGTCTAACAATCTTGGTACTTGGGGATGGTTGCCAATTTTACCTAGAGTTTTGGCTTCTCGTTCAAAGAGTTCTCTGGCCATCTTTAAAACGTGTGGGGCGCTTCCTGATGGGCGTAATTGTTTGATTACGCAACTCGGTTCTCCTGGTAAGCCTCGATCGTTGGCTAAGAAGGTTGCTCCAAAGCCACCTTGACCTAATGGTTCGATCGCCTGATAGCGATCGCGCAACAGTAGTTGCGAGCCACAAGACTGACACCTTTGGCTATTTACCAAATTTTCTGGATTGGGACAGATAGGATTTAAGCAGTAGCTCATGCACTGTCAACTCGCTGCACGAATAATCACGGGGAGCATTACACTCTCTCTCAATTATTTAGATATTAATCAACTGTTGCCAGGTAATTTCTGCTGGAAATCCTTTGAAGAGTTCCTAAAGTCTAGCTGGGATTACGTAAATAGTTTGCCAGAACACAATATTTTATTATACTTAACTAACAACTAGTGTTCGATCTAAAGTTTTTATTCCAAAATCTAAAATTGGTATTAGGGCAGTCACCAATGCCAGTTGTGATCCTTGGCGATGACACCCCAATTCATTCATTTTGAGAGATCCCAGACGTTCGCGGACTTGCTAACGCTTTTAGCGTCTCCCTTTCTCTACGAGACGCTACGCGTTACGCGTTGGGAAAATACTACACTGGCTCCCTTACAAAAAATCGCTGTAGGATTTTGGATGCCTAAATTTGGAGGAAATTTAGAATTGTCTCCATGAGTCCTTAAGAGAGTATTAGCTGGCTTTCATGTTCACACTAATCAGCTGTTCGATAAGTGCAAAAACATCACTACGGCTTAGTTTCTCTTTACCATTAGCAAGAGCGTCAAGAGTGCCATTAGCTAAAGTTAAGGGAATTTGGCAAAAATCTAAGGCTGGGCCTGTAGGAAGGTCTTTGGTATAAGCTTCAGCTAAGGCTAGATTGCGCCGCGCATACTCTTGCATATTTGCTGCATTCCAACCTTCTGGGAAGAAGTCTACCCCACGCCCCAAATCTTCAGTATGGTTACGCAGGATATTTACTGCTTGTAAACCTCGACCAAACCCAATGGCCTGAGTACGGTTAGTTTGCGTTCCATCGTACCAAGTCCATAAGTCCGAAAGTAATAATCCCACTGCACCTGCAACCCCAAAGGTATAACGATCCAAATCAGACTCTGTGTAAATTTTCCAGTTTATTTCTGCCCAAGAAGCCATACGGTCTGCCATTGCAGCAGTGGCATCCCAAATTCGAGGTGCAATGGTTTCTGGTGCTAGCAGTGACCATTCTCTAATTCTCAGAGTGACTTCTTCTAGGGTATTCTCATAGCCACTAAATCCTTCAAAGAAAGCATCCACTGCGAAGCCATCAACGCCTGCCTGTAATGTCAGACTAATTGTTCTTAACAGCTTTGCTTTAGTAGCATTATCTAGTCCGGGATGATCTTCAATTTCATCAATGGCCCGCATACACAAATATGCCGATGCTACTGCTTCTTGCAATCCTGGCGGTAAAAGATTAATTGGGATATAAAAAGTTCGACTAGTTTCTTGGAGGATTTGCAATGCATCTCTACGTAAATTCATGTTTTCACTCCCCGCTTGATTTTTGCACCACATGAAGTTTGCAGTTTTTTGATGATACTGGATATAGTTTTGACTAAACCTTAAAAACTATAGACTATAAGATACGCTAGTATTTCATCTAAAAATTAATCGTTTTTGGTGTTGCAATTAACAAAACTCTCAAATTTATCAAAGTCTAATCTAGTATATAGGCTTTTGGCTGCAAAAATTTGTAAGGTGTCGTTTGATATAGCTTTCATGATTTTCTAGCCCATATACAAATAATTATGCTAATATTTGGTCGATTACAGCGAAATTTTTCCACAAGCAAACATCCATTTTAGGAATTTGAAAGTCTTATAAATCTGCGTTAATCTGACTAGCAAAGTATAATTATTGTATATATAAAGACAATCCAGGAAAAGCTGGTAACGGATAAAGTAACTATCCGTACCTTTAGATGTAAACGGCGACTTGTGGAAGAGTTAGAGTCAGTTAAATTAGACATTGGAGCTGCAATGCCTAAATCAGGGATTGCTTAAGCTTGAGTGGTTATAGTCGGAGCCTCCTCGCTATTCAAGGTGACATAAAGTGACCATAACCCAAAACAAGAAGTTCCCGTATATTTACGAGATGTCTAATACAAAATTGGGCTATTTGCCCACTTAAAAAAATATTTGTGAATATTTGACCTCTTATTGGTCTCAAAATATGGAAATTCAAGTAGTTGTTTTGAGTCAGGCTAAAGCTATGGTCTTTACTTTTTATCTCATCAATTGCTGGGTTGTTGATTATCTGTCTCTGCGGATCAAACTGCGAACCGCAACACTGACTATTCCAGGTTTTTTGAGAAATTTCAGGCAAGGGTACAGTCGAAGTGGGTACAGATTGCAGAATGTTTGTGTAGCGTCCAGTTTTCATCTCAGTCAGCTACAAATTTTGTCTAACTACCTTGTTTTGCTGTACTTATAAAGGGAGTAACTCTTTCAGTATTATGCTTTGATGTGTCTTGAAACTCTTGTAAAAAATAATTGAATATGTGTATTTTAGCTTGCTATTGTATACATAAAAACTATTATTAGTAAATAATATATCTGCATAATGTTAGATATGGAAATATACTTAATTGTGGATAATTTAGTCAAATATTTATAGCAAAAAATAGTTTCAAACTAAATATATTTGTAATCATAAATCCAGGCAGCTATAAAATTTCTAAAAAATTTATACCCCGCCATTCTTGAGCAGGCTTATCAAGTTTCAATTCACATTCTTGCTCATGTACCAGCAGAAAGAATCGGACTGTATGTTTGTAATGGAGCGATCGCTGGCCATCGAGCCGATATCCTCTGCAATTTTGAAATACTCACAAAGGTGGTTTTTTCAGCCCTGATTATTTCCTACTCTAAATTACGCAAGAAAAAATATGCATCTGGGTAGATGAAAAGTAAGTCAAGGGGTAGCCTAAAATACAAAGGGTCTAAATGATTAAACCGTAAGAAATACGGAAGTTTACCACGCTAGATAGATGCGGTTAGAGAACACTAAATGTTAAATGTTAACCGCTTGCGGCTGCAAGATATAAAAATCCCTGTAAATTTACTTGTGGCAAAAGTCGCAAGTGCGATCGCTGTTTTTGTTGGCAGCTTGGTACTAGTTGGCTGGTGTCTTGGCATTGAAGTTCTTAAGCGCGGCTTTCCTGGGAGTCCTGCCACTATGAAAGTCAACACAGCGCTGTGTTTTGTGCTATGTGGTCTATCGCTATGGCTATGTTCAAAAACAGGAAGCAGGGAGCAGGAAGCAACAAGGAAGGGGAACAGAACAGTTCAAAATTACCCCCAAAGATTCCTCTTTCCTACTCTGCTAATTTCTAATTTCTGTGCAATAGCGATTACCACAATTGCGACACTCACACTCTGTCAATATTTATTTGGCTGGAATTTCGGCATTGACGAACTGGTATTTAGTGATTCGCCAACTACAATAGCGACATCACATCCGGGGCGAATGGGGGTGAACACAGCAGTCAACTTTATGCTGGTTAGCGTCGCCCTACAGATTTTGATTAATTCAAAAAACCACCGTAGTTATTGGTATGCCCAGATTATCGCTCTAATCGCTACTTTAATTTCCTTTCAGGCACTCATGGGCTATGCCTACAAAGTGAAAGTTCTCTACGGACTTGCCCCTTATACAACATCAATGGCTTTACATACGACGGTGTTGTTCATCTTACTAAATATGGGTATTCTGTGGGCGCGGGCAGAACAGGGGTTAATGAGGGTAGTTACAAGTGATACTTATGGCGGCTTACTTGCACGTCGTTTATTAATTGCCGCGATCGCAGTACCTTTTATATTGGGGTGGGTAATTGTTGAAGGTCAACGCGCAGGACAATACGATCCGGCTTTTGCAGTATCGGTGTTTGCGATCGTCCTGATTGTAATTTTTACTATTTTGATTTGGCAAAGTGCGGCAGTTATTGAACGCCTCAGCCATCAACGCAATCTTGCTCAGGAAGCACTGAGAACCTACCAGGATAAACTGGCGAGTTTTGTAGATTCTAACGTCATTGGTATTCTGTTTGGCGATGTGTATGGCGGTATCCAGGAGGCAAACGATGAATTCTTGAGGATGATTGGTTACACGCAGGAAGATTTGTCAGGGGGTAGATTAAGTTGGAGCAATATCACACCACCAGAGTATCTATACTTGGATCTGCAAGGTGTCGCTGAAGCACAAGGAAATACTAACGCTACTTGTACACCCTACGAGAAAGAATATATTCGCAAGGATGGTAGCCGTATCCCAGTTTTAGTTGGTTATGTGCTGCTTGGAGAAAACCGGGAAGAGTCAGTAGCGTTTATCCTCGATTTAAGGGAACGCAAGCAAGCAGAAGCAGAGCAACAAAAATTAGTATCACTGGTAGAAAATAGTTCTGACTTTATCGGTATAGCTACCCTTGAGGGTCAATTACTCTATATAAATGATGCAGGTCAAAAGCTGGTAGGGCTTGCTAGCATTGACGAAGTAAGGCAAAAAGTAGTATTAGATTACTTCATGCCCAAAGACAAAGCCTATTTTCAAGAATATATACTGCCAAATGTGCTATTACAAGGGCGTTGGCAGGGAGAATTCTGCTTCCGACACCTCCAAACAGGTCAACCAATACCAGTTGATTACAATATCTTCACTGTTACAGATAACAATACAGGTCAGCCAATTGCCTTAGCAACTGTGACTCGCAATATCAGCGAGCAAAAACAGGCCAAGGAAAAAATCTTACAACTAAATAAGGATCTACAGCGCCGCATTACTGAGTTACAAACTTTATTGGAGGTAATTCCCATTGGAATTGGCATTGCTGAAGATCCACAATGCCAAAATATCAAGGTGAACCCTGCTTTTGCCAAGCAGTTAGGGATATCGTCAGATACTAATGCCTCCCTCAACGTTCCTAGTGACCAAAAATCCACAAGCTTTAAAGTCTACAAAGAGGGAAGGGAACTTTCAGCAGAAGAACTCCCAATGCAATACTCTGCTGCTCATGGTGTCGAAGTTCTAGGTTGCGAACTTGATATAGTCCATGAAAATGGAAAAATTGTCAACCTGCTGGAATCCGTTGCACCCCTATTTGACGAAGAGGGTAAAACTAGAGGAAGCGTTGGTGCATTTTTAGATATTACGGAGCGCAAACAGGCAGAAGAAGTACTTATAAATCAGCAAAAATGGCTGGAGGACGTACTAAATCTGATGCCAAGACCCTTGCTGTTTATTGAACCAGGAACGGCGCGGGTAACTTTTGCCAATCGCTCTGCTAATGAATTAGCTGGGGGCGAATTTCCTAAAGGTGTAGCAGCAAAGGATTATCACACAGTTTACCACTATACAGATGCGGCAGGCGATCGCATTCCCAATGAACAAATGCCAGGAGTACGGGTTGCCCTAGGCGAACGTCTCAATGGGTTGGAGGTAGACTGGCACACTCCCGCAGGTGTGCGCTCTCTACTGATATTTGCTGATACCTTGCCAGCAATGCACGGTCATCCGGCAACTTGTATTTTGGTATTTCAAGAGATTAGCAACCTGAAGGAGGTACAAAAAGCGCTCTCGTTAGGTTACAAAAGGCTAAAGCTACTATTTGACACAGCTAGCGATTTACTCTCAAGCCAACAGCCAGTAGTACTAATCGATAGCGTCTATCGAAAACTAAAAGACCAAATTGGTTTAGATGTTTACTTTAACTATTTGGTTGAGGATAACTCTCAGGTAATGCGACTAGAGTCTTACAGTGGCATTTCCCCAGAAGTGGCAAAGGAAATCGAGTCATTAGCGTTTGGTGAAGAGGTTTGCGGTAATGTAGCCCAGGAGCGTAGTGCCATAGCTCTAGAGAATGTACAGGAATCAACTGACCCAAAAACAGACTTGATTCGTTCTTTAGGCATTACTGCTTATTCTAGTTATCCCTTGATTGCTCAAGGAAGGTTGTTGGGTACTCTTTCTTTTGCCAGTCGGACTCGGTTAAGCTTCACCGAAAATCAAAAGGGGATGATGCAAGCAGTATGCGACCAAATAGCGATCGCAATGGAACGGGCTAGTTTAATTGCTTCTTTGCAAAAACAAACTGAGCAGTTGCAAGAGGCTAACCGGATGAAGGATGAGTTTCTAGGGATATTGTCTCACGAATTGCGATCGCCCCTCAATGCAATTCTGGGCTGGGCGCAACTTCTGCAACGAACCAAGCTTAGTGAAAGCCAAATGGCTAGAGCTACGGAGACAATTGAGCGCAATGCTAAGGCGCAAACCCAGCTAATTGAAGACCTGTTAGATATATCGCGGATGATTAGAGGCAAGTTACGCCTCAATGTCCGTACTTGTAATTTGGTTCCGATGATTGAGTCGAGCCTAGAGACTGTTAGTCTAGCCGCCCAATCTAAGGAAATCGATTTAAGATTTTCCGTTATTTCCTCAAAAGAAACAGCAAATTCAGATTGGGGATTAGGAATCAATCAGGAAAATCTAAAATTTCCTGAAGCACAATTCCAAAGCAATCAAGATTCAGAAGACAGCAAACTTGGCGAAAACTCCCAATTCTTAGTTTCCGGTGATTTCGAGCGTTTGCAGCAAATCATCTGGAATTTACTATCCAATGCCATTAAATTTACACCCACTGGTGGACGGGTAGAGGTGCAATTGTCTGTGGTAAATGGCGAAGAAAAACAACAGATAACAGATAAATATGCCCAAATTCAGGTGATTGACACAGGCATTGGTATCAGTCCTGATTTTATTCCTTACGTCTTCGATCGTTTTCGTCAAGCTGATAGTTCTAGCACTAGAACCTATGGTGGATTAGGACTAGGATTAGCGATCGTGCATCATTTAGTAGAATTACACGGCGGTACTGTCTACGTAAATAGTCCGGGTAAAGAGCAAGGAGCGACGTTTACAGTCAAACTACCACTTCTAAAAAGTACCTCTCTTTCCCCTTTTCCTCCTGTACGTGTGTATCCCTCCCCCCTTTCCTTCGTCTCCCTTCTTGGCGTGCGAGTAGTGGTTGTAGATGACCAAACTGATAGCCGTGAATTTCTCACCACAGTCCTCGAACAGTGCCAAGCCGAAGTTAAAGCAGTAGCATCAGTTCAAGAAGCATTGCAAGTAATTGCACAGTGGAAACCAGATGTTTTAGTCAGCGACATTAGTATGCCTGATGAGGATGGTTATTCTTTAATCCGCAAACTGCGATCGCAACCACCAGAACTAGGGGGAAATATTCCCGCAGCAGCTTTGACAGCTTATGCTAGGGCAGAGGATCGGATGCGAGCTATACAAGAAGGTTATCAGCTACATTTACCCAAACCTATTGAAGCAGCTGAGTTGGCTACAGTGGTTGCCAGCCTTGTCGGGCGGACTTAGAGAAAATGGGGGATTGGGGATTGGGAAGAATTCTTGCTAACTCCCAACTCCCGCCACTCAGCACTGGTTCATGATAAGAATTGGGTAATACCCTTTTTCGCAATATCAAAATTTATATCAAATTCAAAGTTTTTCCCAATTACCAAAAAGCAGTTTTTTTGCAATTTAATGTAGTTGGTAAATCTCTACGTATAAAGTATATTTTTATTCCGGTAGCGACCGTTATTTTGTATTGGTGCGAGGTACACTGTGAGCTTTCTTGCTGCTTAAGGTAAAAGTTGCTTCAATAGGCAACGCAGTGGCTACCCTTAAAAACAATAGGCTTGAGTTAAGACAATTAATTTACATAGAGATAAAAAGTTTTGCCTCTTCCGAAATAGGTAATTTCAGAGTTGTATTTAAATTATGTAATCTGAGTTCATTCAAATAGGCTACATAAATTATGGAATTATGGATTGAGTATTTCAATAAAATTATGTAGAAAAACATACATCTACTGGTTGTAGTTAGCATGATTTTATACATTAAAACACTTCCTATGAGCGCCAAAACAAAAACAGTAGCAGAACTGCAACAGCCAGATAGTATTGACTTACATAACTCGAAGCGAGTTAATTTTTTACAAGAAGTAATTGAAGGCTTAGAAGACGGTATATTAATATTAAGCCAAACTGGTGAAATAGTTCATACGAATGCATCTGCTAATCGCCTTTGTTCTCAATTCAATCAAGGCAATTTCAACCAGAGTTTTGTCCCGTCAGCTATCTGGAGTATTTGTGAATTGTTACTCAGTAGTCGGTATTTATTTTCCGATAAACTTTTGATTCTGTCGGATAAAATTGTCCTTGATAAGTCAAATATTTTTCGGATTAGGGTGAGACTACTAGATTTAGACGGGTTTGAAATGCCTTGTTTATTAGTGACCATAGAAAACCAATGTGAGTCAGTGAAAAATGTAGCACTCACTGAAGTAAAAAAATTTGACCTCACGCCGCGAGAAGCTGAAATTTGGTTTCTCTATCGAAGCAACTATAGCTACAAAGAAATTGCTATAAAGCTTTACATCACCATAAACACTGTGAAGAAGCACATGAAAAATATTCACACCAAGCGACAATCAAACCTATCTGATATATTGACCAATGGGAGCGCGATAAAAATTGATTTATAAAATGGAATAGGTTAATAAGTAATAACCTGTTATCCCCAAAGAAGCATTTTGTGAATCCATCCTTGCAGTTTTTTGTAAATAATCAATAACTAGCCCTTGTTTTTATGCACGGGTAGTTATTTTAAATTTAATCCTATCTAATTTATATACAAGTTTGAACTAAGGAGAATCAGGACTTTTTTGTAGCCGTAATAAGGTGTTATAGACCTGCCGTTTCAAGATATCGTTATTTTGTAGCTCTATAGTAATTTTGTTGAACTGATCGATGCTCAAACCATTATCTTGAACAATTTTTTGAGAACGATTACAGTAATTTACTGCGATATCTTGAGCCTTTCTAGGAAGACCATTTATGCTGTTAGAATCGTTACAAACAATTTTGGGAATTTCTCCATTGCCAATAAGTTTTTTAATTTCTTCAAAGGCATTTTGACGGGCTGGTTCCATTGCTAGTACGGCCTGAGCGTAGCTGTTGATTTGAGTATTGTTAGCTATTGGTGGTGGAGTTTGACTATAAACTTTTGAACTCAATGAAAAAGCGTTAGAAATCACACTTGCAGTAGCGATCGCGCCGAAAAAAAATGATTGGCAAAGGATTCTGTTTCGGCTAGATTGGTAAAATAAATCAGAAATTTTCTTCATATAGTATGTGACACAAAACTACATCAGGGATATTATAAGGACTTTGAATTATTTTCTGAGTTGGAAGTTCCAGCAACTGCTCAATACATCAAGTTTTTATATTTGATAGTCAACATCCTCGGCAGACTTGACAAAGTTCGATGACTTTAGTCTGAAATGTTGACATTTCTGATGCTCCTTGCTTAAGGCTGACTTCTAACTCCAATAGTAGAGGTAAACAAGAGATTAGCTGTTGCACAGAAAGCAGTTTTATTTCTTGCTGGAGGAAGTATATCCGTTTGGGATTACCGATATCAGCAGCAATAGCGATCGCTTGTTGATTGCGCTCACCACTTTCTATCATAATCTTGACCCATAGCCAGGTGCGAAATTGTCCAATCAGTGTGGCAACTATCCGTAATCCTGGCTCGGAAGCATCGATCAAATCTGCTAAGGTTGTCAAAGCTTTCGCTGTATCTCCCGTTCTGATTGCTGCTGCTAATTGTAAGCTATTTTGAGTAGTATTTCTTACTAACTTTGTAACGGTATCTACGTCTAAAGGCTTGTTGCTACCTTGAGCATATAACCGCAATTTCTCTATTTCATTGTAGAGTAAGCGTGTATCATTTCCAACGGATTCCGCCAACAACTGGGCAGTATTGGCAGTTAATTTCACGCCCATAGTCTGGGCTGCTTGATTAACAGATTGCACTAGTAATTCTGTTTTCCAAGGGGGAATGAGGGGAAATTCTCGGAATTCAGTAGCAAATTGCTTTAACAATTTCGTGGATTTGAGGCGTTCATCTGGCTTGTTGCGGCTGGTAAGTAATAAAAATGAGTTTTCGGGAATTACAGGTAGCGATCGCACCAGTTCCGCTAAGACGTTCTCTGGACAGTGCTGACACAGAGTAGTATTTATCAGCCATACCAAGCGCCCACCACCGCCAAAAGTGGGTGTCATCACCTGATTTAACCCCTGGATAGCAGCATCAGCTTGATCTGGGGTGAATGCAGTGTAATTAAAACTTATCCAGTCGGGATCGAGGACGCGATCGCGCAAAAGGGCGATCGCCTTTTCTATAGCAAAATCATCCTCACCCCAGTAAACATAAATTGGCATAGATAAACCTCAATTGGGCATTAGGAAAGAATTCTTATAATTTTTAACTCCTAACTCCCTTATCCTTCAATCATCACACCCAAAAACTAAATACTTTTGAAATCATTCTGTTAATCGGGGTAATTTTCCCTAAAATCTATCAAGTGAGAGCGTGAGGCTATAAAGATTGGACGACAACTATCAAACTTACTTAAATCGGTTAGCACGACTGACCCTGCCAGAAGCCTACAGATCCCAAGCCCAGCATATTCAGGAATCTTCTAAATTTCAGCAACATTCTGGCTTGAGACAAGCAGCGTCCTTTCCTGGCTATACGCTAATTACCCCGCCGGCAGGAGAAGAATCAGAAAACTCTGCTTTCTATGCCAAATTACAGACTTACCAACAGGAACTTTTACAGTTGCCTGTAAACCGTGATTTGATTGTACCTCTACCTCCTGCTAGCTTTCATCTGACTTTAGCGGATTTAATTTGGGACAGTGCTTACCTTGACGCATACGAAAAAAATCCCAAATTTGACGAGGAATTACACTCTCGTTTAGCTGAAATATTTCAGCAATATCAACAATTGATGACAAATAGGAGTCATCCGATTAAATGGCAAATGTTGGGACTGATACTGATGCCAAGAGCTATAGCCGTTTGTTTAGTACCCCAAGATGAACGCTGCTATGAGGAAATTATTAAATTTCGCCGAACAATTTATCAAAATCCCAAGTTAATTGCTTTGGGTATTGAGCAGCATTATCATTTCACAGCCCATGTTACATTAGCCTATTTTGGGGAGGTTTCATCTGACTTAGACCGTACAAGTTTCAGCACAAAGCTTTCTCAATTGAATGAACAATGGCTGTTGAATTTGCCAGAATTCTCGATCGATCGTGTCGAGTTGCGAAAATTTGACAACATGACACACTATTATCGTGAACCAGACTGGCCAATTTTAGATTTTTAAGTCATTAGTTAGTAGTCAGTAGTTTCCAACCGCTGACTACTAATTATGAATTAAGCTGCGTAGCAGCTTAATTGTATAATGGAAAACTAAGCAACTAAGCTAGTATTAGCTATATATGCCAGCAAAAAACTATCTTTCTCAAGAATAGATTGTTCGAGTCTGTATCACAGCTAGAATAATTGTCAAATAAATTGCTAAATGAAGGTGGTCTTATTATTAAGAGTACTCCAAGAAAGAAAATGCCCAATTGTCGTTGCGAGCGAAGCGAAGCAATCGCAGCCCTTGGGATTGCTTCGCTTCGCTCGCAACGACGGGTTTTGGATCATTTATTTTTTGGAACACTCTAAATGGGAGCGCCAGATTAAAAATAAAGGTAATGCTGTTTATTAAACTTAGCTGCATAACAGCTTATTTGGCATTGTACCAATGTTTATTATTGCCGTTCAAGCCAACCTACTATTCTTGCACTTAAATATGCCAAGACGTACAAATGATATGCGAAAACGCATCATCACCGAACTATCTGATGAACAAGAGGCAATGCTTCCTATTTATAGAGACAAGTGGCGATCGATACAAATATCAACTGAATCAATTCAGCAAGAAAAAGCCACAGAGGTAATCAAAGCTGCTTATGCAGTGAGTGATTATCCTGAGCCGGAGATATTATTCTATAGCAGTCCTATGACGGCAATTGAGAAGATTCTTACTATTGAGAACTTTAAAATGTATCTAGGGCGCGATATCCACAGGAAATTCAGTAAAAGACTATTAGATCATGAGTAATCTAATTCCAGCTATCAAAGTTAAAAATATCAGCTTTTACTATGGCACAACCAAAGCAATTGAAAAGGTGTCAATAGATATTTATCATATCCACAGTTTACAGTCAGAGTTGACGATCGCGATCGTTACCCACAATATGCAGCAAGCCGCTCGTGTTTCTGATTTTACGGCTTTTTTTAGCACCGATGAAAGTCGGATTGGTCAAATGGTTGAATTTGGCGCTACAGAGCAAATCTTTAACAATCCACTAGACCCTCGAACCCAAGACTACATTTCAGGGCGTTTTGGTTAAGGTACGTTCTAGGATGACTGATTGATTTTTGTCGAACTATCTGGTGCTAAAGGATACTCATAAAGTGTAGTTTAAAAAAGCTACTAATTTATCTTTATAAAAAAACTAACTCCTCACTATCCATGAGGGGTATATAATTTTGATATTTACATAATTATTTTAAATCGAACCAGCCCAAATCATTTTTAATAAGAAAGGATGGTATGTAGGTCAAGGTGCGAAAGATAAGTATAAAAAGCACGTAAAAGATATATTTTGAAACACAACTTTGATATGAATATCTACTAACAGTTTATCTGCTGTACAACTACTATATAGCTACGTAATTTCCATGAATATCTCCCTTTGGGAGTAACATAGTGAAACAGCATTGCTAAATTGTACTGTTTTACTGAATCGAGTTTTGTTTCACACGTTTTGGGAATATGAGTAAACTAATTCCAGCCATCAGAGTCAAAAACTTTAGCTTATCTTACGACACTCAAAAGATAGTTGAAGGCGTGTCAATGGATATTTATCAAAACCAGGTCACGGCAATTATTGGTTCTAGTGGTTGTGGCAAGTCTACTTTTATTAAATCGTTAAATCGGATGAGCGAATTAGAAGGAGAGGTGAAAGTTGAAGGAAGAGTAGAATTTTTTGGGCAGAGTATTTATGAGCGTCGCGTGAACATCAATCGGTTACGTCGCCAAATTAGTATGGTTTTTCCCAAGCCAAATCTTTTTCCTATGAGCGTTTACGATAATGTTGCTTATGGGGTGAAATTAGTTGGATGGCATCCGAAAGTAGAATTAGATGGAATTGTTGAATCTGCTATCAAATCTGCTGAACTTTGGGATGAAGTCAAAAATAAACTGCACAAATCTGCTTTAGAGCTTTCTGGTGGTCAACAACAAAGATTATGTATTGCTCGTGCTTTAGCAGTCAAACCTAATGTTTTGCTGATGGATGAGCCTTGTTCGGGTCTCGATCCTATGGGTAGTATGAAAATCGAAAATTTAATCCATAATTTGCGTTCTGATTTGACAATTGTGATTGTTAGTCACAATATGCAGCAAGTTACTCGCCTATCTGATTTTACGGCTTTCTTTTATAGTAATGAAAATCGTATTACTCAAATGGTTGAATTTGGTACTACAAATAAAATCTTTACTAACCCTGTGGATTCTCGTACTCGCGACTATGTTTTCGCTCGTGTCAGTTGAAATGTTTCTTAAATTCTAGCTATTCAGAGGGTTAATACATAGTGCAAGCGGAAATGAGGGGTTGAATTGAATTTCCGCTTGCTTTGAGTTTTTCTGGTATTGGGCAATATAAACTGACATTGACAGTATTTTTTTATACTATATATTTAAAGACAAGTATTTGCTCTAGACCACCTGAATCATAAAATGAAATGTCCCCGGTGCGAATCTACTTCATATCGTAAAAATGGTCGTCGGAATGACAAGCAGAATTACCTCTGCAAAAATTGTAGTAAACAATTCCTAGAACCTGCATTCTCTCGTTCCTTAGAAACTGACTTGCTTGCTAACAGCAACGGACACACTAAAGTATCTACGGCTGAAACGACGGAACTTTCTTTAGTAAAAAACCTTCCAGAAGAAAAAATCACAGAGAAAAGCCTTGACTCTTTTAGTTTGACATTAGCTGAACAACTGCTGCAAACGATATTATCGCCTAGTTGGTTAGAATCTGCTGCTTTCAGTCAATTTATCCAAAAAATTCAACAAAAAGCTGAAATAAAGTATGAATTAGAAACAGGGATATCGCTTCTACTTTTGGATGCAGAAAACTTAAAACTAGATATTAATTCAGAATTATTTTTAGCTAGTGTCTGCAAGTATCCCCTCCAATTTAAAATGGCATTTGGTAACTGGAAAAATCCAAGTATTGGAAAGCAAGATATTGAACTATATAACCGTGGTTATCAACTTGTCCATGTGCCAGAGGGTAAGGATAGTGCTGATGCAAAAATGATCGCTTTCGGTGCTTTTATTCTACGTTCTTATCCAACAGTTAAAGAAATATTAGTCTGTTCTAGTGATGGAATTTTAATTCACCTTTGCAACGAACTCCAAAACCAAGGATTAATTGTCTATTGGGTACGTAGGCAAGGGCAAACTTTGCATATAGAAAACCGGAATACTGGCAAATTAACTCATTATTCCTTAGCAATGTTAATAGAAGTTCCATCCTTGGAAAAAGTGGTTGAGCAAATTCAAGATTTAATTAAAAATGAACAAGATTCAATCAATACTCGATTGCACAGGTTAACAACTATTGCAAGTCTATTTCAAGAAAGATCCAATATTACTAATAAATCTAATCATAAGCAACCACAAATTGAGGAAATTATCCCTATTATAGATAATTCATCTGCACAATTTATTCAAGAAGAAGATTCTGCGGAAATTCCTAATGAAAAAACATTAGATAAATTACTATTAAAAATTATTCAAGATATACAAACAAAGTCTCCCCAAACTAAATTGTCTGTGTCCAAACTAGGTTCAGAGTTACAGAAAATAACTGGAGAATCTCCGAATTCAATTATTAAAAAATTAAAGTTAGGTTCCAATTTTACCAAATATTTAGAATCATCTCCCACATTTACATTAAAGGCCAGTGGCAAGGAATATGAAGTAATGCCGCTACTCTCCGAATAGATATTTTCTAGATGTTTACGTACAACCTGAGCTTGTAATTCTGTATTATGTAAAAAGATGTAAATAAATGTAACTAATACAATGCAGGGTAAAGTTGTTCTTATTGTCGGTGCTACTGGTGGTATTGGTTCAGCTTTAACACAAAAACTTGCGCCTACCGGAGTTCGGTTGGTACTAGCTGCCAGAGATGCGGTGCGTTTAACGACACTGGCTGCTGATTTTCCAGGAGAAGTTTTAACTGTTCCCACCGATATTACTGACCCCAAACAGGTAGATACTTTGATAGAAAAGACCATCGCTGAGTTTGGTCAAATTGATATTTTAGTAAATGCAGCTGGTGCTGGTATACTCAAGCCCTACAACAGCATAGAACCCGCTGATTTAGACAAAATGTTAGATGTCAACTTAAAAGGTAGCTTTTACACCACTCAGGCGGCTGCTAAAGAGATGCAAAAGTGCAAGTCTGGTCACATCTGTAATGTAGTAGGAATTCTGGGCAAGCATTCGATGGGGATGGCAGCAGCCTATTCGGCTTCTAAGTTTGGTGTTGTCGGTTTTAGCAAGTGCATGGCAGAAGAACTCAAGCGTTTTGGTATCAAGTTCACGCTATTCTACTTTGGTGGGGTAGATTCTCCTTTCTGGGATAATGTCAACCTAAAAGTAGACCGGAAAAAAATGCTCAGTCCTGAAACTGCTGCCAATGCGATTTTCTTTGCTCTTTCTGCCGAACCGCAAGCTGTACCAATGGAAATTAATATTCAACCTGATAGTCATCTGTTCTTTTAAAGGGGGAGTGCGCCTAGATAATTCTTGCTTAGGAAGGACGTGAAAATCTAGCAAAAAAGGCAAAATTTACAGATATATAAACTGTTATGCTGGATTTTCAATATCTATGAAAATTGATCGCGTTCATTTCTATGTAGAAGATGCCAAAATGTGGCGGGATTGGTTTGTACACCATCTTGGTTTTCAATCAGTAGCCGATCGCAGCAATTCATTTCACACTTGTACAGAAGTGGTGAAAAGTGGTGCTGTTTGCTTTTTTCTATCTTCACCACTGTTACCCACAAGTCCAGTAGCGGAGTTTTTGCGTAACTATCCCCCTGGTGTGGCAGATGTCGCTTTTGCTGTAGAAGATGTAGAAGCTGCGATCGCACTTGCCCAAAAACACGGTGCTACAATCCTCCAACCCATTCAGGAACGCCAGGTAGGTACGGCGTTCATCAAATGTGGCAAAATTGCCGCCTGGGGTGGATTGACTCATACGTTGATAGAAAGGTCATTTGTCAATAGTCATCCGTCATTGGTTTTTGATAAAGGACAAATGACAAATGACAACACTTTTACCGCCATAGATCACGTAGTGTTAAACGTGGCAGTTGGTGAATTGGAAAATGCTGTGGCTTGGTACGAAAAAATCTTAGATTTTCAGCCCCAGCAGGCTTTTAAAATTAAAACCAATCGTTCTGCTTTACACAGCCAGGTGATGGTTTCGCGCAACGGTAGCGTCCAATTACCCATTAATGAACCAGCTTCCAGCAATTCCCAGATTCAGGAATTTTTAGATGTCAACCGGGGGCCAGGAATTCAACATATTGCCTTGCGGACGACTAATCTTGTCAGTGCGATCGCTAAATTTCGTGCCAGTGGTTTATCTTTACTCTCGGTTCCCCAAACCTATTACACTCAACTCAAACAGCGTCCAGGATTGCCTTTATCACTTTTAGAAATTGAGGCGATCGCTCAACAAGAAATTCTCGTGGACTGGCAAGAATATACTTCTTTAGAGGGAGGAAATACCGCACCATTATTATTGCAAATTTTTACCCAGCCAATATTTGAACAGCCGACTTTTTTCTTTGAATTTATTGAACGCCGTTTCCAAGCTAAAGGTTTTGGCGAAGGTAACTTTCGCGCCTTATTTGAAGCTATTGAAAGCGAACAAATCAAACGCGGTACTTTGCAATGATACCTGAGTACAAAATATCAATTGAAAGTCAGTTAGACCCCAAAGAAGTTGACTTTGTAGACCTCGAAAAATAGCCATATATCTGAGATAATTTTAATAAAAATTAACATTTTCCGCCGATGCTAAGACTGATTACTGACTTCGACGGCCCAATTATTGATGTTTCCGAACGCTACTACCGTGTTTATCAATTCTGCTTAGAGAAAACCCGTCGCCCAAACCAAGAAGTGCAAGAACTTCCAAAAGCGGAATTTTGGCAGTTAAAGCGATCGCGCGTTCCCGAAAAACAAATTGCCTTAAATTCAGGATTAGACGAAGCCCAAGCCCAAGAATTTGCCCAGTTGCGGCGGCAAACTGTGCATACAGAAGCTTATTTCAACTATGACACTCTCGCACCTGGTGCTGTGGATGCACTGTTAAAAATTCAACAAGCTGGAATTGATTTAGCAGTTATGACCATGCGCCGAGTTCGAGAACTAGATTATGCTTTTAAAAAATATGATTTAGGGAGATTTTTCCCAGAAAATCGTTGTTATTGCCTGAGTAACGACTACGTTAAAACTCGTGATATTGAAGATAAGCCCTTGTTAATGGCTAGGGCATTACAAGAACTGCCCCCGGCGGCTGATACTTGGATGGTGGGAGATACGGAAGCGGACATCACCGCAGCTAAAAATTATGATATTAAAGTGATGGCTGTGGAATCGGGGATTCGCGATCGCACCCAATTGGAACTCTACCACCCCGACTTAATCGTTAAGGATTTCAGCGCTGCTGTAGATTTAGTCTTAAAACCTAAACGCCTTGTCTAAAAAGGCTTTGTAGCTGCAACAGACAGATTGAATTAATCAGTATTCAGCTTGCAAATTAAAGTAGGAGTCAGAATGGGTATTCTGACTCCTGAACCTCTTATTTGAGAAGAACACACACAAGCCATGTATTCTTTATAGAAACTTGCTTACAGTTGGCGGTTTACCGTAGAAAGCTACTAACCAACCACAACAATATAAACGTCACTACAGTAGAAAACTGATTCGTTCCTAGAGTGATGAATGATATTTGTGGTAAGAGCCAGCTTGCAACTAGTCCCCCAGCGATTAAGCCTATGATTAAACCAATCAGGGTGAACAAGACTGCTCGGCCAAATTTGCCTTCCTTGCGATTGAGAAAGTAAATACTGGTGCCTACCCCAACCACCAATGCTAATTGCAAAACCTGCTCGCCTCCCTCTGGGTAAAACACACTGATAGAACTCAAACCAAGAAACCAAGCTCCTGGTAAAAGTATATCCGCAGGTGTTGGCTGATCTAGTATCCGTTGCAGCCATGCAGGTGACTGCTCACGAGGAGTTGGACTCTCTGTAGGAGGTGATTGCACTCGCAACTCTGGAAACCGGATACGTTCAGGGACTTTAATTTTACCTTCCTGGCGCATCCGTAAGCGATCCATTAAAATCGCATCGTAAGCCGCTTCAATTACTTCTAAATGCTTGGCATCGCCACCATGTTGCTCGAATAGGCGATTACGAGCATCTTGAATTTCATCGAAGCTAGCCTCTTCTGATACCCCAAGTTTTTCGTAGGGATTTTGATCGCTCATGGGAGTTTGTTACTTCAGCCTCAGTCAGCGGCAGTCTTTTGTCGAATAAAAAAACAGCTTTAGGTTTTTTTGGTCGAAACTAAAGTCCCAACCTACTTTGTGCCCTACGAGGATAGTAGCACGTGTTAGTTTGATTTACTTTGTAATTTCAACTATAGTCACTTTAACATATCGCTATAACTCCGTGTATACCCTCATGTCGTTGTCTAATTCTGGCTCTAATCTAGAATTTGAACGGAGAGTACCTAAAATGCATAGTTTTTATGAAGAAATCTACTTTACTGTTTCAAATTTGGCAACTTACAGTGCCTTAGTAGAGTTTTTTTAATTATACTGAATAATCGCTTGTGGTATATATCCGCATATCGATTTAAAATTGAAACGTTTTAAGTTGCCACCTAACTGGGATCAAGAAGGTGCTTTGGTGTCAAGAACTATTGCGGCTAAAGTCAGAGTGCTTATATACTGTGGCTAACATAAGTTTCACGTTCTCATCGCCTACAATCTCGATCGCAGTATTTATTTTTAAACGATCGGGATTCTCATACTGTAGCCATGTAGATTCTTAGTTAGTACCAAAATGGCAACTGCGTTTTTACGCAACCCCTCTTGTTAATCTTACGAATTTTTGTGCAAAATAATGGTCATGGCTCCTGCCAAGATTCTTGTAGTTGACGACGACCCTGCGGTTCGGAATTTAATCCAACGCTTTTTGATTAAGCAGAACTATCAGGTGGAGGCTGCCGAAGATGGAAAGACAGCCTTAAATCTATTTGAGCAGTTTAACCCTGATTTGGTGATTCTAGATGTGAATTTACCAGATGTAACAGGGTTTAACCTCTGCCAAGAGATGCAAAGTCGTAATGGTGTTTTTGTTCTGATGTTGACTAGCCGTGCTGACGAAGCTGACAAAATTCGCGGCTTTGCCAAAGGTGCTGACGACTATCTCACCAAGCCTTTTGGACTAGGAGAGCTAGAAGTCAGAGTCGGAGCTATTCTGAGGCGTCAGCGAGTGATAACTACTGCCGAGCAGAAACGCTTGGTATTTGAAAAACTGATGATCGATCCGGTGCGACGGGAGGTAGCACTTAATAACCAAGCAGTACCTTTAACTGCTCTGGAATTTGACTTGTTGCATTTTTTAGCAAGTCATCCAGGTCGAGTTTGGCGGCGTGCAGAACTAATCCAAGAGGTATGGGACTATGAATATGTCGGCGACCAACGGGTTGTAGATGTACATATTGGTCAAATTCGCAAAAAGATTGAAATTGATGCTAGTCAGCCAGCATTAATTCAAACTGTACGTGGCGTAGGGTATAAGTTTGAATCTCCTGCTCACCCCCAACAGTTGGAAGCCAAGTCCTGAGTTTATAGTCTAGAGTTTTTTAACTCTTGACTGTTGACTCTTGGGGTAATGATTTAGTAAAAGACAAATTTAGACAATCGAACATAGGTAGATATTGCTCAAATACAGACCAGGCTGTTATTTGAGATATTTGTTTATCTATTTAAAATAGTGGACAAGGAAGAGAGTCCACTGGAAAATATTTCTTTTGCTCTGACCGTTTTGGCAGATGTCACGATGCTTAGGATGGAGTTTGTAAGGGCGCATAGCTTGTCAATTTAACCTGAAATCGGCGGTTAGAAACCGCATCAAAAGGAGACAAAACCTTCATTTGCAGGTTTCAAAATAAGGACTTAATCTAGGGTGTTGACTCTGTATCCTTTAGCCCATAAGACTTCATGCAAAAAATATGTCGCCTGTTTTTGACTTAAAGTGCCTGAAGCAGGCACTTTAAGTCAAACAAAAATAACACGAATAATTTTCCCGAAAATTCCCGAAAAATGCACAAAGTCAACAGCCTAGACTTAATCCCCTTATTTTCTCTCAGCACAGCGACCTGGGCTTTGTTTGTGTACCCAGGAATGATTTTTATCTTGGCTCTAAATTGACACCAATGATAGCTATGCACCTCTATAAACGTGTTTATATCCAAAACAAAACCGCTATGTAACAAGTTTTAACAGTCAGCAATTTTAAATCTTGCACTATTACCAATTAGCTTTAGCAACACGAGAAACTATTGGAACCTTTTTAAGATCGGAATCTACCGATCTTTTTTGTTGTAATATTGCGCGGATATGCTTAATCGCTATTGGGTCAAATCCCATTGATGGGGCACGGTAAACCGTGCCCACATTCGGGTATGAGCCAAAATAACGCCCGTACCTATGGGGTGTCTAATAGATTAGCTGTTGCGGGTAAATCGATGACAGGCGTTTCTACTGAGGAGTGGTGGAACAAAGTTTCCAGATAGACTCGGGCAGCACGGCGATCGCTATCTCCATTTTGGAGTAAAAACAATGATAGTGCCGCCGTCAATACCCTGTTCTCATCCCAATCAGGATGGGTTTCTAAGTAGTTTTTTAAGGATTCGTGGAGTGTTTCGGGAATTTCTGTAAAGATGCTAACCGTTGATTTCATGAGATTTTCCTCCTATGAGGATAATCAAGAGGGACAAGTTGCTTGCGGTGAAGTGGCAATCAAGCTTCCTCACCACTCTTTTGCCAGTTCGACAATCTGCGCCTACATCTGGTGGTAATATATTTTACACATTTGATGCCAACGGTTGAACGAATTACAAAAGCAAGCCGAATCATTGTGCGCCAAGAGGGGGTGGGTTTGTCAATGCTGCGAAATGTTAAAAACCATTGTATAAAAAATAAATACGAACGAAATAATCAGCACTTGAGTCTATTTTTCGTTACTTTTATTTATAAAAACTCAGTCATTAAAGTTCCTTGCCACTGTTAATTAACAATCCCCAGCCAGAGGGTAAGAAGCCTATTAGTTCGTTGTCAGCCTGTGGAAAACTGCTAAAATCCCTGTGGAAATCCTGTGGAATGAGTGAGAAAAATAGCAGCCAATGATAAGAATTACAAAAATGTCACGGAACCATGATATTTAAACTTATGAAATTATCTTCTTAATTTCGGCTATCATCGTGGCTGCCTTTGATACATCCCCAAGTTGGAATTTTTGCGTGGTACCGGCTTTACCCCGTTTTATGCCCCTATCTTTTTTGTCAGCTGATTTAGTGTGATAAACCTAGAGGATAAATCACGGATGAAGGAATCATCGGGTTATCCCGTGCGTTTATGACGGCTGGTATTCCTAGTATTCTTGTTTCTTTATGAGCAGAGAATTAATAATGGAATTCTACTGAAATATGCAAGAGCGTCATCTCAACAAAGCGCAAGGGCTACGACAAGCAATGCTAACTACAATGCAAAAGAGCGATCGCCACCATCTGCAAAACTGCTGACTGGCAAACTAGCTTTAACCCTCCCAAAGAAGCTTGGTGGTGGTCATTGCAACTCGAACGCAAGTCAGATAAAATTTGGGATGGGTTTGATTGGTTTTGGAGTGCCGTTTCTGTCTTTAATTTGTTAAAACTGACACCAATTTTTTAGAATTGACAAATAATTAGTTAATTTACCTAAGTTTTAAAGCGGGTGATGGGACTCGAACCCACGACGATCAACATGGGAAGATGACATTCTACCACTGAATTACACCCGCGAATTGCTGCCAGATTACTTAAATATAAAAGTAATTATACCACTATTTACAGCTGTTTTCAACTGGCTAGAATATACCCTATTTTGATAACTGCTGATGGATATCTTTATCTGATAGCTGTTCAGATTGAAAAATCTTTTTAGCTACCTAATGACAGCACTTACTATCATATTTAACTAAAGAACAATGTCCTTACCTGCCTCGGTGAAGCGAACCTCTTTTATATTCCATTGAGCATTACTAGTTAGGGTTTTGCGGAGACTGCCAAACAGAGCAAACTGTTCACAACTAGAAAGAGAAGATAGTTGCCGCTTCGACTCAGGGGATATTCGCAAATCAACTGTAGCAATGCCATTTTTGATATTGACACGATATCCAGACAAGCTAAAATCGCTTGTATCTCGTTTCTCTAAAATCTTACTTACTGCATTTTTCACAGGTTCTTCGGCTGGTATAGAAACCTTTTCGGGAATTAGTTCTTGGCACTGGGCATCACTTGTATATAGTGTGACACTAGTAGTTTTACCAGTAACAGCTTTAGTTGATGAGGAAGGTGTCTCTTCTTTGGGAGATTCTGGAGTACGAGATTTTTCTCTCAACTGAGCTACGCTAGGAATCTGGCTGGGAGTTTGAGAAGAGACGCTATTCGTTGGTGTTGTCGGTGTTATCGTAGGGGATGGCGTTCCGCTTTCAATATTACGAACGGTGGGGTTAGAACTACAACTGCTGAGGCTGACAAAGATTGTCGCAAAAATAAGGGGTAAAAAATATTTTTTGGGTGTGTTCATAATTTTGCTCATACATAAATGATGTTGTTGCTATCAACTTCAGTGTCGCTGGGATTAATTCCGTATAAAATTGTAAATCTTCGGCCAGTCTATAAAGTGTCAACCCGAAATTTGTTAAAGTTGAAGGTTACACTATACACCCAAATTAAAAAATCTCCTTTTCAAAGAGCGATATCTGACAACAAACCACTTTTAAAAAGCTTGACTAAGCTGTTGCGTATTTAATTTGTATATGCGATGCGCTCATGTTGCCCGCACTACAATAATTTTACGTTTTCGTACTATACAATTTAGATGCACATCAGCTTATAAGAAGGACAAGTGCAGCAAAGGAAATAAGGAAATATTGACGCTAAAATATTCTAGACTTTAGTTGTTAATTCCTATTAACCCTAATTGCTAGTTTTCACTACTTTTTTGCTTGGTCAACTCCTGGACTAATAATTGCACTCCCAAAGCCAACAAACCAATTGCTACTATACCAAATATCCCGCTTCCTAAAGCAACTACACCAACAACCAAAGTCCGAACAGCAGAAGAAATCTTAATTACCAATGGATTAATTGAATGAACAGGTTTAGTAGCAAAATTTGTAGCGATCGCAATCATCAGCGAATACATTGCATATCCCATTCCCCCAGAAATTACTGCCCCAGTAAAACAGCGTAAAGGACTCGCTGTTGCCTGTGTTTTAGTTTCTGGTTGTGGTGTTAAATTGTGGTCACTCATACTATTTTCGATTGGGCGATTTGAAATATTCTTGTCTATTGCCTTCGCTTCATTAGCGAAAAATAATTATTTAAATAGACAATGACACTTTAATACCATGTGCGATTGTCCGAGTTACAAACAATTCCAAATCTTCATCAAGAATTGCTTCCCTTACTTGCCGCAAAACTAGTTCTGCCTGCTGTTGAGACTCAAACAGAGCAAATACTGTTGGCCCAGAACCAGACATCATTGTTCCTAAAACGCCTTCTTGATTTGCAAATACTTCTCGTAACTGCAAGACTTGGGGATAGGCTGGCAATACCACGCGCTCTAAATCATTGTGCAATTTTTGGGCAATTTCTCTCGGATCTTTGTCCAGGATAGCTTTAACTATTGCTCCTGAATGAACTGCATTAGCACGTGCTGCCAAGTTATCACTATCTCTAATATAAGAATGACCAAATTGCTGCCGATAGGTTTTGTATGCCCAAGGTGTGGAAACTTCCAGACTGCGGTATTTCCCCAATACTATATGTATAGTATCTAAACTCGGCAGGGGAGAAAGTTGTTCACCCCTACCTGTTGCGATCGCAGTTCCACCCGCTACACAAAAGGGGACATCTGAACCAAGTGTGGCTCCCAACTCCTCTAATTCTGACTGAGTTAATCCCAACTTCCACAGTAAATCTATCCCTACCAGTACAGCTGCTGCATTGGTCGAACCCCCAGCCAACCCAGCCGCTACAGGAATCTGCTTATTGACGGTAATCTCCACACCCCCATATTTAGCAAAGGCTTCGGGAAATTGCTTTACCATTAAATCTGCTGCCCGGTATGCCAGATTACTTTTATCTGTCGGTACTTGTGGGTGGTTGCAGTGAACGCGAATGCTGTCAGTGGTGATAGAACGCACATCAATTTGGTCAGCAAGTCCAATACTTTGAAGTATCATGGCTAACTCGTGATAGCCATCGGCCCGTTGGCGTAGCCCACCGGAGGCATCGCCAATGATTTCCAGATACAAGTTGATTTTAGCAGGGGCAATTAGGCTGTAGGAACGCATTTTATAAGAATGGGGAATGGGGGAATGGGGAATTGGGAATTGGGAATGTCCCCTATTCCCTACTGCCCATTCCTAGTTCATTTGCTAGAATTACCCATTGCTGAACGCTGATATCTTCGGCTCTGGCTTGGGGATTTATTTTTAATTGTTCCAGTAAGTGGCTCAAGCGATCGCGTTCTATAACAGATTGCAAATTATTTCGTAACATTTTGCGCTTGGCACCAAACCCCAATTTTAAGAAAGTCTCTAACTGTCGGGGATTAAGTGCTGGTATTTCTATTTTTCGGGGGCGCAATCGCACCACTGCTGAATCGACTTTTGGCGGTGGATGGAATGCGGCGGCTGGAACGGTGCAAATTAACTCACACTCGGCCAAATACTGTACCCGCACGCTCAACGCCCCAAAGGTTTTTGACCCTGGTTTAGCATACAATCTTTCTGCGACTTCTTTTTGTACCAACAACACTATTGAGTCAAATGGTTCGGGGTTGGGGTTGGCGATCGTACCCAGTAGTTTTTCAATGATTGGCCCTGTAATGTTGTAGGGAATATTGGCTACTACTTTATTTGGCTTTTGGAAATTGGGAAAGGCTACCAAATAAGATGGTAAATCCAGGGTGAGAAAATCGCCTTGCAGCAATAAGAAATTTTCAGTCTTACCCAGTTGTTTTGACAACAGGTGGCATAAGTCGCGGTCTATTTCAACTGCAATCAGAGATTGAACTAAGGGCAATAAACGACGAGTTAGAATGCCGGTTCCGGGGCCAATTTCCAGGACGCGTTCGCCCTTGGCGTTGGCTCCGCCATCGCTTTTTGTACACTCTGCTGCTCGAATAATTGCGTCGAGTGCCTTTTCACTTTTGAGCCAATGTTGAGCAAAGACCTTACGCGGTCGGATCATCTGTATTTATTGCCTAGTCTAGTTTTTCGCTTTTTCTCAAAAATTTATTATAAATTGTGAAATCCGTCTAAAGCGCTAGACTCACTGTAACGGATTTTGAACGGGTCGGGAATGTTGAAAAATCGCTAAAAGGACAATATTGTGGAGGCTTTAGCAAGTTCAACAGATGAAATTTCAGAAACTTTGAATCTAGCGAAGTGAAATCTGAAGTAGTTCATGAATTTTCTGCGGTAGGAACGCTGCATAATTTGGATTGAGGGAGCAAAATAGAAAACATGACAATTGAATCCGATTCCCCTAATCTACCAACCCCAGAACCAGTTCCTGAAAACGACTTGCAACCGGATGACTTTGAGGGTAGTTCAACTGAGAAAAACTTAACCTCAGAAGTACTAGCGGTGATTGGATCTTTACAATCTCCGCAACATACAATTGCTATACAACAAGCCCGTTCCGACTTCAAGCAACCCATTACCAATCAATTCACAGTAAAACCGAGGGCATTGCTAATTACTCTAATAGCGATCGCCATCACCTTCATTGGAATTATCTTCAATAACTGGATCGTCGGCATTATTGGAACGCTGATAGCTTTGCTGTTATCTTTAGCGATATTATTGCCTTGGTTCCAAGAAGTTTTAAACGAGTGGTTTTCACCCCAAGAACGCACCCTGTTTGTGGCCTTTTTGGGACTAATAGTCGCGATCGTTGGCTTGATTCGGTTCACAGGTGTAGGCGATCGCTTACTTGTTGTAGCACGCCAAATTAACTGGGACATTGCTGGTAGCCTAGCAGAATGGTTTGGCGCTTTGGGACAAATTCTCATCGCGATCATTGCCGTTTACGTAGCTTGGCGACAATATGTAATTTCCAAAGACTTGACAATTCAGCAAAATATGCTGACGATTCAGCAAAATATTATCACCCAGCAACAGACAATTGATTCCTATTTCCAAGGCATTTCAGACTTAGTATTAGATGAAGAAGGATTATTAGAAGATTGGCCTCAAGAAAGAGCGATCGCTGAAGGACGCACTGCGGCAATTTTAAGTAGTGTCGATGGTAGTGGTAAAGCGAAAATTCTCCGCTTTCTCTCACGTTCCAAGTTGCTATCACCCTTAAAACGCGATCGGCTATTAGGTCGAGCCATTCTTGATGGGACTGGCGGATATGCAGAAGACCGCCTGGAAGGTTTGCGTGTCATCGATTTAGGCGTAATGTTAGCCGCAGCAGACCTTTCGGGTACTGATTTACGTTGGACTGACCTCAGCGAAGCTAATCTTGTCCGTGCTAACCTGATCGCTTGTGACTTAGTAAAAGCCAACCTCTCCCGCACAATTTTATATAGTGCTAATCTCAGTGGTGCTGACATCAACGGCATTCGTCTATTCTACGGTGTAGTAGATAAAGCATCGCCCCGCAGTCGGACTGAACCACCAGATTATGAAACCGGCGAACAAACTGGCGCTGTGGTGGAAAATGCAGATTTCAGCAATGTGCAACGAATGTCTGAGTCTGCGCGTTGCTACTGTTGCAGTTGGGGTGGCGAAAAAACGAGAGCTACTATCCCTGGTGGTTGTGAAGGTATTCCAAATAGGTTGGGAAGATAGTTATAAAAAATTAGTTAGCCGCATTAAAAATCTGCTGTGCAGTTAAATTTAATTGAGGAAAGGTAGGTGATGAAATCGCGGTGTTACCTTGAAATGGTGTCATTTGATATTCACCATCAACTAATTCGCATACAAAAATAGTGGGTTGTTTGGGATTGCCGATGAACTTTCTTGCACCCAATGCAGCATAATCAGCAATCCAATATTCGGGAATTCCCATTTCTTCATAATCCCTAAGTTTATTGTAGTAATCATCTCGCCAGTTGCTTGAAACAACCTCAATAACTATTGGAACCGATGCTGGTTGGCTGACTGTTGACTGTTTTTGAAAAAGCGGTTCATTGTCGAGATTATCAAGATTTAGCAGCAACACATCAGGCGAATAAGCGGATTCGGCAGAAGGAGTTTTGATCGATACAGTTTTTGGTATAGTGTAGGGAAGATTCAGGCGATCAAACTCGACAGTTAGCTTATGGGCTATGAATCCTACAACTTTTTCATGCGAACCGATTGGGGGTGGCATTTCAATAATTACTCCTTTGTGCAATTCATAGCGTTTTCCATCATTGGGATACCATTCAATAAATTCATTGAAGGTGAGTAATTTTGGCAATACTTGGGTCATAATCTTACCTCCATGCTTTACTTTTTAACCTTCAGGTAGAGTCAGAATTTCAACGCTATCTTCAGTTACAGCTAAGGTATGCTCGCATTGAGCAGAAAGCTTGCGATCGCGCGTTACCGCAGTCCACTTATCGCTGAGAACTTCGACTTCGTAACTACCTTCATTGATCATTGGCTCAATAGTAAAAACCATCCCTGGTCTGAGACGCTTACCCTTACCGCGTGTGCCATAATGCGGAACATCCGGCGCAGTGTGAAAAATATTACTGATGCCGTGTCCAACGAAATCTCGCACTACAGAAAAGCCTTGTCCTTCAGCATACTCTTGAATAGCTGCACCAATATCGCCAATGCGTGCCCCAGGTTTAACTTCAGCAATACCCAGGCGCAAACACTCCTCTGTCACCTCTACCAGCTTTCTCGTTTTTGCCGAAGGAGTACCAACAAAGAATGTCTTGGATGTATCGCCGTGATAACCTTCAACAATGGGCGTTACATCAATATTAATAATGTCACCTTCTTTGAGAATCTGCTTGGCATTGGGAATGCCATGACAAATTACCTCATTTACACTAGTGCAAATCGATTTGGGATAACCCTTATAGCCAAGGGGTGCGCTTTTTGCTCCATGCGCTTGCGTCCAACGTTCGGCTTCATCATTTAGTTCCAGAGTGCTAACCCCTGGTTTGACAAACGGTTCGAGATGCTGGAGAAGTTTGGCTGCTAAACGCCCAGCTTGCCGCATTTTCTCTATTTCTCGTTGGGATAAAATAACAATTAGTTCAGTTTTCATTAACTTTTATCTAGATATCTTTCATAAACATAGTTAACCCTGTCTGTGCAGCCCTTTGGGCTGCATCAGCAACTTTTAAGGTATATAAGCTCTCCTCTGGGGTAACGTACAAAGGAGTACCATCAAAAAGATGGTCTAACACCATACTTGTGTCTTTGGCAAACAAACCCCGGCGAGGGCCAACCTCTATAGTTGTTGTTTCCCCTGGCTGGATGAAAATTCCTGTGTCGCCATCAAAAATTAAACCACCCTTTTCCCCATGAACTTCAAACTTGCGTTCTGATTGCCATATACTTTCACCTTTGCCATAAACTACTTGGGCTAAAAGTCCACTGTTAAAGCAGAGTTGACTAGTGCAAAAACAGGTTTGGTAATATTCTGGTTCTATTTCCCAATATCGCTGGTGACAGTTAACAGTAAATACTTTACCAAATAAATCGGTGAGGCGATGTAGGCGAGACAGCGCCCCAATTAAGGGAAAGCCGAATAACTCGTGGTTATAAGTCCATTTGCGAGGTGCAGGATTTTGGGGATTGATGGTGCTGTAGCGAACATAAAACACTTCACCAATTTTGGCTAAGTTTTGCTTTAAGGCTTGATGCAAACCACCCAAAAGTTCTAAATGTTCTACGTGCAGGAGTTTTTGTTGTGTTTTGGCTAAGGCAATCAGTTCCTCTGCTTCCACTACATCTAACGAAAGGGGATATTCTATAATTACGTGTTTGCCGTTGGTAAGTGCTGCACGAGCGATCGCACCATGATCTCGATTCACAGTGCAAATTACCACCAGGTCTACATCTTCACGCCTTACTAGCTCTTGCCAAGAACTCAACGCTTCAATTTGGTACTCTTTGACAAAGGCTTCTGTTTTTTCTGCGGTATGACCAACAGCTGCAATTAACTGCGATCGCTCATCATGGAGCAATGCCTCAGCCCGGAACTTTGCCGCATACCCAGTACCTACCAAACCTACACGCACTCTTGCTTTTTCCAAAGCTGCTCCTGAATTATACACAATTCTAATATATAAAAATTTGGCACAAATCCATTATCTTACGTGCTTACAAATAGGTTTTTGTTCATCTTTAAATTCTCGGAGTTTTTGGAGGAAATTTTTTGATTTCAAACTTTTTCAAGTTTCTTGATTCTCTTGACAAAAATCTTGTCTTATGAGTGAAAAGTCATTTGGCAAATTTAGATTACATCGAATTTAATCATAGTTCCTTAGCTAAAGGATAGTTTTTTATTATCACAGCCCGACTATGGCAGTAAATACATAAATAAAACTTATTGGGATTAAGCAACTAAATTTCATTACTAATCGGGTTCAATTTCCAGTTACATCGTTTAATTTTTCTCGTAGTATCAGAATTGAAGCAAATATAAACTAGCGGCTAATTCCACAGAACAGCCGCGACCTTTGGCTTAAGATAACTTATACTGCCGTTCACAAAAGAGAGGATTACTCAATGCCAACTTATAAAGTGACACTAATCAATGAGGCTGAAGGGCTGAACACAACCCTTGATGTTGAGGACGATACCTATATTCTAGACGCTGCTGAAGAAGCTGGTATTGACCTGCCTTACTCTTGCCGCGCTGGTGCTTGCTCGACCTGTGCAGGTAAACTCGTATCAGGTACTGTCGATCAAGGCGATCAATCATTCTTAGATGACGATCAAATCGAAGCTGGATACGTATTGACCTGTGTTGCTTACCCAACTTCTAATCTGACAATCGAAACTCACAAAGAAGAAGAACTCTATTAAGAGCAAAACTAAATAGCCAAAAACCTATTTCAATTGGTGATTATAGTTGCTCAACTTCTTAACTGAGCGATCGCTGAAAGTCTCAATCTTAGAAGACTAAACACCAAGTTGTGTGTGCCTCTTAAAGCCACTTTGACAAAAAGCCTGGGATTTACTATTAAGCAGGAACACCAAATTTACTGTGTTCCTGCTTAATTTTTTGTTTGCCTTTTATTAATTCCTGATTCCTACCTAAAGATAGATGCAACTTAAATGGCGATTAGCTTAAAGTTTAATCTCTTTATTAAGAACTCGAATCTCAGTACCAGGATAGTAGAATTGAAGAATTTTTGGACTTGACCAACCTAATTTTGCTAGATTTTGAGCGCCAGTTTGACTTAAGCCAACTCCATGTCCTAATCCACCACCAATAAAAGCGTATCCCCACAGTTCAGCTTTGCCCTTATTCAGAGGTTCTAGGTAAAAAAGCGTACTCGTAGGAGCAGCAAAGGCACTGCGAACTTCGTCTTTGTAGAGAATAAAGGTGCTTTTATCAGTTTTAACTGCGAGTTCAAGGATGCGTCCGCTCTGGCTTCGCTTCACTACTGCCATAGCCTGAATTGTCTTAAATTTGGCATGGGGACTCTTTTTCACCTGCAAAAATTTCTGCAAGTCCTTGATGATATCCTTTAAAGAGGTTTCCTTATGCCAACGAAACGCATCCCACTTGCTCTCATTAAATCCTTGTTGGATATTAATAAATTTCTGGAAGTTCTTTTCATCTGCCAAACTCTGCTTAGACAAGTCCCAAAAATTAGTTGCAGCATCTAGTACAGGGCGCAGATAGGGACGATCGTCGCCATTCCAGACATCGCTGAAGGAAGCAGTAACGCCACCTGTGGTGGAAGAATACAGGGCATCTACTAGTTCGTTTTTATAAGTTACTACCTTACCTCTGGTGGAAGCGATCGCTCGATCTGTTTTAGCAGCCGCTCCATTTAGCCCATAATAAACTTGGCAGTGAGTATCGGCACACAACTGGTAGTTATCTGCGGCAAACCTACGTAAATTTCTTAAAGCATAAGTCCGGGCGAGAATTGCTTGGGCTTCCAGCGCCGCAGTTGGTGCATCCGTGCCTATTTCGTAAGGTACAACCCCACGTAAATAAGTTTCTAAGGGGACTTGGTTAACTAGAGTGTATGTGCCATAGGCATTTGGCTGCAAATTCAGTTGCCCAGCATAAAGACGAGCAAATTCTTGTTTTTCGCTTTTATTCACCCGAATCAAGTTTTTATCAGTGCTGATTTCTAAATCATTTGGGCTATAGCGTTTACCATCTACCACCCAACTAACTTGCGGCACTTGTTTTAAGACTTTAGTATCAAGATATACTTTTTCTTTAGTAGAAGCTTGGATGTTCTGCAAAAGCAAGCGTCGCAGTAAAGGAGTGCTATAAACATCTCGTTTAGCCCAAACCTGCCAGCGTTCTGGCTGGGCTATTTCCACTTCTATTCCCTGAGAACGCCATTTGTTAGCACTATCTTCTGCCGTTTCAAAAGTACGGTATGTGCCTAAAACTACCATTTCTTCAACATCTGGCTGGGGTAAAGCTTGCATGACTGTTTCCAGCTTTACGGGGTTCTTTGTTACCAGGGTTTGCTGCTTGTTGCCCGCTTGAAATTTTAGCTTTAAGCGATCGCCTTTTGTGGGTTCCAGTTGCAGTTTGGCTGTGGGTTGTGAGCCAAATCGCTGTACAATCCCAATTTTCAATTCCATATCCTGGATATTGCTCTCAGGCCCTGATGCAGCAGTCAGCCCCAATAGACAAAATGTTGTCAGCACAGTGTGGGAAAAACGCCAAAACGAAAATTTCATGGCTACCTGATAGCATTCGCACAGCGTCTCGTAGAGAAGCGGTAGTAAGTAATCCTTCGCGTTGGCGGAGCCTCTTCTCGTAGAAAGCCTCTTTTGCCCCTTAATGCGGCGTTGGAGCTGATTTTCCAATTGCCTTGCAGCGCGGTCTTTTTGTCGCATGAGTGCTCCAATGATACCATTACCAGTTTTGCCCCAAATATACATTGCAAAACGAAGTCATAACGACTATGATTTACTTAAAGGTACAAAACAGAACTAGTTGGATAAACTCCTTATGGTTAGAGTCCAAGAAATTCCATTAAATCAGATAAAACGACCATTGCCCCGTGCAAACGATCCAAATAAAGTACAAGCCTTAATGGAATCGATTGCGGAGATTGGGCAGCAAGAACCTATTGATGTCCTAGAAGTAGATGGACAATATTATGGCTTTTCTGGTTGCCATCGGTATGAAGCTTGCCAGCGTTTAGGCAAAGAAACCGTTTTAGCCAGAGTCCGTAAAGCACCCCGCAGCGTTTTAAAGATGCACTTGGCATAGATAATAGGCATGGGGCATGGGGAATGAGGAATGGGGACTTAATTTTCTTGCCAATGCCCAATTCCCAATGCCGAATTTCCAATCCCCAATTACATATAACCTAATTAGGAGAAAATTATGTCATCGAAAGTAACAGTCAAAAATGTAAATATCGGCATTGACGAGGCTAGTAGGGCTAAAATTGCCGAGGGTTTATCTCGTCTGTTGGCTGATACTTATACACTGTATCTGAAAACTCATAATTTCCATTGGAATGTAACGGGGCCGATGTTCCAAACCTTACATTTGATGTTTGAAACCCAGTATACAGAATTAGCCTTAGCAGTTGATTTAATAGCCGAGAGAATTAGAGCCCTTGGCTATCCCGCACCAGGAACCTACAGCGAATATGCCAAACTGAGTTCGATTCCAGAAACACTCGGAGTTCCTAAAGCTGTGGATATGATCCGCTTATTAGTGGAAGGACAAGAAGCCGTAGTCAGAACTGCACGGTCTATTTTCCCCGTCACAGAGGAAGTTAACGACGAACCTACTGCCGATTTATTAACTCAACGGATGCAAGTACACGAAAAGACAGCTTGGATGTTGAGAAGCTTACTGGAAGAATAGGGACTAGTACCGCAAGGCGGAATTCAAAATTCAAAATGACGCTCTCTACGAGACGCTGCGCGTAGCTTGCTTCCCCGCAGGGGTACGCTAGACTAGCTCTAAGCGTTGGCGCAGCCTCTCTAAGAGTTGCCATGCCGTTGGCATTCGCGCAGCGTAAGCGTTTCGTTGATTTTAAATGGTCTATTTATTTCCGCCGTGTTGTAAGCTAATCGGCATTTAAGTTGCATAATCAGGGCGGTTAAGATGCCCACCCCACAAGATATTGAGCAAATTTGAATATGCAAGTTATATGTGTTTTAGCTTACTAGGGTGTGTTTTCAAACTATAACCACAATTGAAAACACGCCCTAGCATTCAGCTAAACTTCCGATCGGAAAAACGTAGGCGTAGCCCGTCGTTCGCGGAGCGTCTCGTAGAGAAGACATCGCTCTCATCAATGGCTAATCCGTTATTACCTTCGGCGGGTATAAGATATTTTGCTGTTTGTGTATTTTTCCGATCTGTTGGAGAATTGAAATCAGAATTACTAGAACTAGCGATGGTTTCTGATGTCAGATATTTTACTGTTTCTGTGTGGATGCCTAGCACCTTGTCGTTAGACATCGCCTGACTCACTAGAGAACTAACATCATAGTTATTAAAACTAGAAATTCTCTGTGACGTGAGATTATTGGCCGTTTGTCCATAGATGCGTAGCAGGTTGTTGTCAGAAATCACCTGCCTTGCTAGAGAACTGACATTAGAAAGATTTAAACTAGGGTTTGTAATTTGTGTACTATTTCCTGCGGTATTTGCAATCGCTTGATTCGCTAGAGAACTGGCATTAGAAAGATTTAAACTAGAGTTTGTAGTTTGTGTACTATTTTCTGCGGTTTCTGCGATAATCTGACGTACTTGAGCATCAGTCAAATTGTGGTTAGCACTAAGCATCAGAGCAACTACACCAGCAACGTGGGGAGTCGCCATAGAAGTACCGCTATAAGTGGCATATTGATTATTTGGAACCGATGAATAGACCTTAACTCCTGGGGCTGTGACGTAAGTGATTTTATTCGTTCCAGAACGGTTAGAGAAGTCGGCCAAATTGTTATTGCTATCTACTGCTCCAACGGCAATTCCCGACTTGGATGCATAGCGGGCAGGATAACCTGGTGATGAGTCACCATCGTTACCTGCTGCCATGACAACAATCACTCCTTTGCTGCTGGCATAGTTAATGGCTGACTCCAGAGTACTGTTGGAAGATGGGCCTCCTAAACTGAGGTTAATCACATTCGCTCCATTATCCACAGCGTAGTGAATACCTTTAGATATGGAACTATAGGAACCAGAGCCAGAGTCATTCAACACTTTGACGGGCATAATCTTGGCATCATAAGCAATACCAGTGACACCGTAGCTATTATTTTCTCCTGCGATCGTGCCGGAAACATGAGTGCCATGACCGTTTTTATCTAGGGTATTGTTGTTTTTATCAGCAAAGTTCCAGCCGGAAACATCGTCAACATAGCCATTACCATCATCATCTATACCGTTACCTGGAATTTCCTTGGTATTCGTCCAGATATTATTTTTTAAATCCTCGTGGTTGTAGTCAACCCCAGTATCTAAAACAGCAACAACGACTCCCTTACCTGTATATCCGTGTGCCCAAACTTCCGGTGCTTTAATGAGGTCTGCTCCCCAATTATTGCCACCAAGATCGGGAACATCAGCAAAGGTATTCTGACCAGCAGCTTTAGCCACTGCTGCTGCTGCATTAATTAAGCCATAGCCGTTGGTGGAGTTATAACTTTCCGTGCTAAAAGCATTAGTCGTAGGGTCACTATTATTTAGCAACTGCACATCAGAATCGCCTGAGTTGTAGCTACTACGTCCGCTTAAGTTGAGGCTAGAGTCATCCTTAGTATTAAATGTATCTAATGAAGAGGTTGAAGTAAAATTTAAGCTTTTATTAGTAGAAAAAAAATTGTTATTCGTCTTATCAGTGAGCATAATTTTTTCTCAAAATCAGCAATGTTTTTTTACAGCTAAAACATTAAAACTTCTGCAAAACAAAAATTTTAATGTGTAAATTAGCCGTCTTGTTAATAATTACTATGAAATCTAATAATAAAATGCTAATTATATTACCAAAAAATATTATGAGAATCGTGTTTTTTCTGAAGAACTACACTGATTTTCACATATTTAAATATGCTTAATTATGAAATAAGCGGCAGAATGAGTGGCGTTTGCTGCTCATTCTGCCGCTTATAGTAATTCTATTTTACTTTTGCTCAACCACATTTAAGGGATTGTTCTATGCCAAGCTATTTGCTGCTGTCGTTGTGACAATCTGACGCACTTGGGCATTAGTTAGACCTTTTTTAGCACTGAGCATCAAAGCTATTACCCCAGCAACGTGAGGAGCCGCCATAGATGTTCCGTCTTCAAAACCATACTTATTACCCGGAAGTGTCGAGTAGATACCGATTCCTAGATACCCGTCGTCATCAAGTGTCAAGTATGCTCCAGGAGCTGTAACGTATGCGAGTGGAGTCGTTCCAGCGCGGTTGGAGAAGTCAGCCAGTGTTCTATTATAAGAGACTGCTCCAACCGCAAGTCCCCATTGATCGGCATAGCGAGCTGGATAGATTGGTGCTGTCCCGCCGTCATTACCTGCTGCTGAGACGACAAATACCCCTTTGCTGGCAGCATATTGAATGGCTGACTGCTCATCACTGTTAGGAGAAGAGCTACCTAAGCTGAGGTTTATGACATTAGCTCCATTATCCACAGCATAACGAATACCTTTGGCGATCGCGCTACTGCTACCTTGACCATCGCTACCGAGAACTTTTACCGGCATAATTTTGGCATTATAGGCAATCCCAGTGACACCAAAGTTATTTTTCACCGCAGCAATAGTACCAGAAACGTGAGTACCATGACCTTCGTCGTCTAATGGATTGTTATTGTTGCCAACGAAGTTCCAACCGTTGACATCATCGATGTAACCATTGCCATCATCATCTTTGCCGTTGCCAGCAATTTCCTTGGTATTTTTCCAGATATTGGCGTTCAAGTCAGGGTGATTGTAATCTACCCCAGTATCTATCACAGCTACAATAACACCCTGACCTGTGTATCCCTTTGCCCAAACTTCCGGTGCTTTAATTGCGTCGGCTCCCCAATTATCACCACCCAAGTCAGGGACATCAGCAAAGGTACTCTGACCTAAAGCTTTCGCTACTGCTGCTGCGGCATTAATTAAACCATAACCTGTAGTTGAGTTAAATCCGCCACCATTGACAGGATTCAAAGTAATTTGTGTGGTAATGTAAACACCGTTGTTACTTTCATTACTTTCAGCAACATTTCCCGGCCCATCGGCTTTCAATATCAGGTAGTATTTACCAGCATTAATTGTAGGAGCAAGGGTAATAGATGTGGAGCGAGAAATAACCGCAGAAGGTGTCAGACTTGCACTCCCCTCAATTTCAGTCCCTAAGCTGATATCATCATCACCAAATGTTGTATCTCGTGAAAGATAAAAACTTGTCTTACTCGCCCCAGCACTGCCATTACCTTGGTTTTTCAGTTGATAATTAACTAGGAGTGTAGTACCAATAGCAGCACTACTAGCAGATGTAGTATTTTGGATGACCAAATCTGGTGCAGTAATTGTAATTGCTTTGGCAACGACGTTGTTGTTTTCATTGCTTTCTCTCAAAGACCCAGAGCCATCTGCTTTATACAGCAGATAGTAATTACCAGTGGTAATGGTGCTAGAAATGGACAAAGATGTAGATTCTGAACTTATGGTAGAGGGTGCAAGGTCGTTCAAGTTATTAACGAAGTCAGAACCTAAATAGACATCATCATTACTGAGGCTTCCATCTTTGGAAAGATAAAAGTATGTAGAGTTAATACTAGCTTTGCCATTACCTTGGTTTTTCACCTGATAGCTGAGTGTGATTGAAGTGCCGATGTTAGCGCTAGCAGGAGCGGCAGGATTTTGGATTAATAAGTCTGGTGCAGCAACCGTAATTGCTTTGGCAGTGACGTTGTTGCTTTCATTACTTTCAAAAATCTCGCCATTGCCATCGGCTTGTAATAGCAGATAGTAGTTTCCAAAAGTGGTACTACTGCTGAGTACGAAAAAGTCAGATTCTGAGCTATAGTAACCACCACCCAATCCAGAATAGAAGTAGTTCTGGTTAGAGGCTAAGAGTGTGTCATCGTTGCTCAAAGCGGCATCTTTAGACAAATAAAACTTTGTTGTACTTGTACCAGCAGTTGCAGTACCTTGATTTGCCAGTTGATAATTGACTGTGATTAAGCTACCGGGGTCAACAAGACTAGGAGCCGAAACATTTTGGATGATTAAGTCTGGTTTGGGGCCATTAATAGCGATCGCTCGGCTGACAATATTATTAGTTTCGTTACTTTCGCCAATATTGCCATTAGCATCGGCTTGATACAACAGATAATAGTTACCTGCGGCGATCGCATTGTTGATAATCAGCGATGCTGTCTCTGAGCTAGTAGCACCTGCGGCTACGGCGTTAACGGTATCAGAGCCGACCAACAGATCGTCATTACTAAAAGCGTTATCCCTGGATAGATAAAACTTGGTGGTAGTTGCAACAGCACCACCAATACCTTGGTTTTTCACCTGATAGCTGAGTTGAATGGTGCCACCAACGGCTGTTGTACTGGGAGCTACAGCGTTTTGTATTATTAAGTCTGCTTGGGTAATTGCGATCGCTTTACTAGCAAAATTGTTGGTTTCATTGCTCTCAACCGCATTCCCTGCACCATCAGCTTGATAGAGCAAGTAATAGTTACCTGTGGCGATCGCATTGTTGATAATCAGCGATGCTGTCTCTGAGCTAGTAGCACCTGCGGCAATAGCGTTAACTCCATCGGAGCCTAACAACACATCATCATTACTAAAAGCGGTATCTTTGGATAGATAAAACTTGGTAGTAGTTGCAACAGCACCACCAACACCTTGATTCTTGACCTGATAGCTTAGTTGAATAGTGCTACCAACGGATGCTGTACTAGGGGCTGAGGTATTTTGAACTATCAGGTCTGATTTTTGAGCTGGAGTAATGGTGATTGCGCCGGCAATACCGTTGTTAGTTTCATTGCTTTCGGCAACATTCCCATCACCATCGGCTACATAAGCTAAGTAATAATTCCCAGCAGTGATGTTACTGCCAAGGGTAAGCGTGGTTGACTCGGAACTATAATTACCCGCAGCAATGCCGCTAACGTAGTCATAGCCCAAGTACACATCTTCATTTCCGATATTTAAATCTTGGGAGAGATAAAACTTGGTGTTGCTAGCAACAGCACTAGCATTGCCTTGGTTTTTGATTTGATAGTTCAGTTGAATGCTACTTCCAGCCGCCGCAGAACTGGGATTTGAGGTATTTTGTACTATCAGGTCTGGTTTAGTAATATTAATTACGTCAGCAACAGCGTTGTTGTTTTCGTTGCTTTCGGCAACATAGTTATAGCCATCGGCTTGATACACCAGATAATAGCTACCTGCGGCAACGCTATTGCCGATGGTGAGTGTGGTTGACTCTGACCTATAGTAACCAGATAAAATGTTATCAACGTAGTCATCACCTAAGAATATATCTTCACTTCCTAAAGAGAGATCCTGAGAGAGATAAAACTTGGTATAACTATAACCAGCAGTGGCATTGCCTTGGTTTTCAATTTCATAGCTTAGTTGAATTGTACTGCCAGGTACGGCAGAACTGGGAGCCGAAACGGTACGTGCTATCAGGTCTGGTTGAATAGCTGCGATCGCTTGAGTATGATTCTTGTTGCTTTTGCTGCTCTTTAAAGCATAATCATCCGTGTAATTTCTACCTCGAAAAGTGTCAATTCCTGTAGAAGTGTAACTACTGCGATCGCTCGATCTAAAACTATTTACATCACTCAGACTGGAGCTAGAGGAGTTCTTAAAATCATTAGATATTTCTGACGATATAAAGCTACTTTTTATACCAGAATTTTCATTAATAGAGTTACGGTCTTTGGTAAAAAACATTAGTAATTTCACCTCGTATATTCAAGTAAATTTGCACGAAAAAAAGTACTCAAATCCAGATATATAAGGGATTGAGCCGGGAAATATTTCTTTGTAAGACAAGTGCTACAAATACACTTAACTATAAGATCGCGTAATTAGCAAGTAAAATTACAGTTTTCTGCATACTTAAGAAATTCAAAAGGCGAATAGAGCAGAACTCCATTCGCCAAACCCGGATTTCTCACCACATCTCTCAAAACCTTGTACTCTTGAGCAGGGGAGCAGAGGAGCAGAGGAGCAGGGGAGCAGGGGAGCAGGGGAGCAAAGGAGAGTTATTGTACAAGTTCTTTCCCCTCTGCCCCTCTGCCCCTCTGCCCCTCTGCATTTCAAGCTTGTGAGAAATGCGGGCAAAGACTATCTTTAAGCCGATTTTCAGGGTATCAAGTAAGCACAAGTTAAAAGCTTGTTAAAGCTACTAGTACACCACGGCGTAAATAAAGCTACCATTTCAAATCAACGAAAGGCTTACGCTGTATTCATTTTGAATTTTGAATTTTGAATTTTGAATTCCGCCTTGCGGTACTAGATATTTGCTTGCTGCCGTTGATATAGTGACCAATACAAACCCTTTTGCTGCAATAACTCTGAGTGAGTACCACGTTCAGCAATTACGCCTTGCTCTAATACCAAAATCAAATCGGCGCGTTTGAGGGGAGCAAAGCGGTGAGCAATCAAGAACACAGTCCGGTTAGCGGAAACTTTTTGCAAGTTTTGTAGTACTTGTTGTTCAGTTTCACTATCCAAAGCGCTAGTAGCTTCATCCAAAACTAAAATCGGCGCTTGGGAAAGAAATAACCTTGCGAGGGCAATACGTTGTCTTTGTCCGCCAGATAAAGCTGTACCGCGTTCACCCACATTGGTTTCGTAACCATAAGGTAATTGACTGATGAAATCGTGTGCTACTGCTAGTCTTGCCGCCTCTACCACTTGCTCTGCGGTAATATCGGGAGTACCGAGAGTGATATTTTCCAAAATGGAACCGTTGAATAAAAAGTCTTCTTGGAGAACTACACTAACTTGTTGCCGCAGTGAGGCTAAATCGGCACTTTTTATATCAAAACCATCAATCAAGATGCGTCCTGATTCAATTTGATAAAGGCGTTGCAATAGTTTAGACAGGGTACTTTTCCCAGAACCGCTACGTCCGACAATGCCAACAAATTGCCCTGGTTCGGCATTGAAAGATATTCCCCGCAGAATTGCTTCAAAGTTCGGCCGGTAGCGGAAAAATACTTGCTCGAAGGTGACTTGTCCTTTCAGGGGTGGTAAAACTAGACCGGTTCCTAGTTCAGCTTCTGGGGAGACGTTGAGAATATCACCAATGCGATCTACAGAAAGTAGCACTTGTTGGAGGGTTTGCCATAACTGTACTAAGCGCAAAAGCGGGCCTGTTACTCTGCCAGATAGCATTTGAAAAGCAACTAGTTGTCCAATTGTCAGCTTTTGTTCGATGACTAATTTGGCTCCAAACCAGAGAATCAGCATGGTGGAAAAATTGGTAAGGAAGTCACCGATATTGCTGCTGATATTGGAGGTAGTAGAGGCTTTAAAACCTGTGCGAATGAAGCGAGCAAATAAGCCTTCCCAGCGATCGCGGGCGACTGGTTCTGCTGCATGGGCTTTAACTGAATGAATCCCAGTGATTGTCTCTACTAAAAAGGATTGACTATCGGCACTCCGGTTAAAGGTTTCGTTCAGCCAGTTACGTAGAATTGGTGTTGCAACTATGGTCAAAGTCGCAAACAGTGGCAATACTGCTAAAGCCACAAAGGTAAGCGGGATATTATAGTAAAACATCAATGCTAGATAGACCACAGCAAAGATGCTATCTAGAATCACAGTTAATGCTGTACCTGTGAGAAACTGACGAATTTGTTCGAGTTCCTGGACTCGTGCTACTGTGTCTCCAACGCGCCGCGACTCAAAATAAGCCAAAGGCAGCCGCATCAGATGGCGAAATAGCTGTGCTGATAAACTTAAATCCAGACGACGGGCTGTATGGGTAAAGATAAATAGCCGCAGGATGCCAAGTATGGACTCAAAGATGGCTACGCATAAAAGTGCGATCGCCATGACATCAAGAGTCGGCAAACTCCCCTGCACCATCACTTTATCAATGACGACTTGGGTAATTAGCGGTGTTGTTAACCCCAAAAGCTGCAAGGTAAAAGATGCTAACAACACTTCTGTTAACAATCCCTTATATTTCCAAACTGCTGGAGTGAACCAACTGAGGTTAAACTTTTCTTGCTGGGATATGAGTTCTACTTGCCACAATCGCCCATCCCACGATGCCTCAACTATCGACTGCGGTAAGCTTTCACAAATGCGATCGGGATTTAGAGGGTTAGCGATAATTAAGCGATCGCCTTTAACTCCATAAGCTACCACCCAAGATGGACTCTGGGGTGAGTCAGAATTCCACAACAGTAAAGCTGGAAATGATAGCTGTCGCAACTCTCCCCAACTCACTTGTAAGCGCCGCAACGATAACCCTAGCTTTTCTCCTGCTTCCACAACCTGTTTTGGGCGTTGTCCTCTGAGTTGACGCTGCACCCATTCCAGTTGCACAGAATTTTCTAACTGTTGCGCCACCATTGTTAAACAGGCAGCAGCTGTATTCCAACTGGCAACAAACGGATAATTTGAGACGATTAAATTGGCGGCTGGGAGTCCTCTTTGGGGTTGGAGGCTGTGAGGGCTGGAAGTCCCCTCTGAGGCTGGTGCTAGTGAAGGAGTGGAAGAGAAGGAAAATGTCTCTCTTTCTCCCTCCATATTCACTGGTAACACTTGCCAAAATTCTTGAATTTGTGGGTTAGAAAATTCTGTCCACAGGGCTGAATCCCAACATACTACTATTACTTCTTTGCTAGCAGCTACAGCTTTAAAATCCGCAGACAGCTTTTGTAAATCACCAAACCAATCCCCCACATCTAGGGCGGCTAAAGGTTTACCAATGCCCTCTTCGCGTAAGCGAACTTTTCCAGCTACAATTAAGAATTGGTAACGCCCAACATCGTTTGACCAAATTTTTTCTCCCAAACGATATTGACGAGTTTGGCACTCATTTTCCAATTGAGATTTTTGTTCGGGAGTTAGCCAGCATAGTGGTGGCTGACTCCAAGGCAAAGAAGCTAGCACTTTTAATCGTAAAGATTCATTATCCAGAATATTTAACTCACTTGTAACTTGACTGTCAGTTTTTGAATTTTCTCTGCTAGCCATTTTTCAAATAACTCATTTTGTAATGCAAGATTTAGTTGAGTATCTTCTAAAGATGCTGGCAGAAATTGTTCTACTCGAAACAAACCATAAGGGCCTTCTCCTTGAGGAGAGTCTTTGCCAACGATTTCTATTGGTCCTACCAATTGTCCAGGACTCGCCACGTCAATAGCTGACCGTAATATATCCGGCATACTTCCTCGGCTAACGATTCCCATCATGCCGTTCACTATTCGGTCATCTGAAAGTGAATACTCTTTAGCTAGTTGCTCAAAACTACCTCCTTCTTCAATTTGGGTGTGGAGTTCGTCTGCCAATTCTCGATTATTAACAACAATCCGAGAAAGTACCACCCGATCCAAAAAAATTTTGCGCTCAATAAAATATTCTTGGAGTTTTGTCTCCGTCACTACAGCTTTCAGCTTCTCTAACTTGTAACCAAAAGTAACCGATGTGTGAAAGGTAGCGTAATCTGTGTTATTAGTCTTTAACCATTCTTGAAAACTTTGGGGGTCAGTGAGTTGATTTTTCAGTCTAAAATCAATAATTGCCTGTTCAGTTATTGCGGTGCCAATCTCAATATCGTTTCGTGTTCGGATTTCTTCCTCAATTACGTACTGACGGAGAATATCCCCAATGAACTGACCCAATTTTCCAGAGGCTTGCAGGTACTTTACAGCTTCCTCAATAGAAATTATTTTGTCATTAATTGTCAAAAACGATAAAGATTCCATGAATTAATTATGTGAAAATGGTTAAACACTTATAGGACTTTTAAATTAAATCATATAAAAATAATCTGGTTGTTGATGAATAAATATGATAAAGATTCCATAAACTAATTGTATGAAAATGGTCAAAAAATTATATAGCTAGAAAATACAATAATTTCCCATGCTTATGTTTACAGTCTAGCGGGGACAAAACAGGATTGAAAATATCAGAGGTAGTGCAGTAGAGGAAAATTCAGGAGTCAGGATAGCGCAGCGTAAAGCCTGCGGCGTAGCATTCCGACTTCTGAGTTATTCTTCAACATCACCGATCTAGTTAATGATATTTACCCATGTCCAGGCAAGTAGCACAGCCGCGATCGCACCGATTAATGTATTAAAAATATTTACTACTTCATTGGTCAGCCAAGTATACTTAGATTGCAGTGTTGCCCCAATTACACTTTCTAAGTTGGTGGCAATAAATGCTGCCAGTATACACCAAGCGACTCCTAATAGATCGATTAAACCAACTCCCCAACCAACAAATGCGATCGCAATAGAAGCTACAATCCCAGCTAAAGTTCCCTCCAAGCTTACCGCTCCTTCTGTACCGCGAGGTACTGGTTTGAGAGTGGTAATCAGAAAGGTGCTTTTACCATAGGCTTTACCGACTTCACTAGCAGTGGTATCAGCCAGCTTGGTACTGAAACTCGCTACATAGCCTAGTAATAATAGGGACTGGGGATTAGGGACTAGAGATTGAAGACTAGGTACAAGAAATCCCGAATTTATTATCCCTACTCCCAAAGCACACAGCGCCCCAGTCAAAGCGGAACCCCAGACATTCTCTGGCCCCCTTGCCCCAGAACGCTTTTCGGCAATTCCTTCAGCCTCTTTCTCTGCCATCCCGATGCGGGTAACGCCAGAACCAACCAGAAAATAGAACATTACTACTGCATATCCTTGCCAGCCTAAAGTTACCCAAATTAGGATGGCTAGAAACCACGCATGAAATGAACCAGCAGGGGTAAGCAGCTTTTTGGGAGCAATCCAAGCTAAACCCAATAAAATTGTGTTTAATACTACTGCCACCAACCAGGGATTAACAGAATCAATTAAGAATGACATCAGCAAATCATGAGTAATTTTGTCTGAACATCAACAGAATAGCGAATTTGTCTACTTATTGCTTAATTTCTGAAACCTCTTCAGGTAAAGTAATATGTTTGTATTACTAACTAAATTGCATAAGCATCATCCTGAAAGCTGAGTGTAAAATTACAAACAACGTTTTATATATACACTGCAATATTGACTAAAGAACGAGGATTAAACAAAATGCAAAACTTTTGTTTAGTTGGGTGGACTCTTCTAGTAACAGATCCAAAGCACTTTATTATGGATGGTGCATTAAGTTCCCAACACACCATCCATAATAAAGTTGTAAGCTATTAAATCTACGTTCCTGAGTGTGTGCCTATGCAAATATAAATTAGTATACCTGCACAAGTGAAAGGAGTCACCCCAAAATAATTAGGTATAAATTATGTAAATGTAAGGCGAAGTCCTTAGCCACAAGGTGCAGTGACTGAAGTTGTAGTCAGTTCCTTGTTTTAGTTATAAAGATAAAGAATATAAGTTATTGTCAATTAAAACTGTGTTCAACTTGACCACAATCAAAATTTAACAGAATCAATTGTAGATAGTAGCAACTACTGAATATTTTTCCCACAATCTATGAGCCAAACTTTATTCCATCTTGCTTTCCCTGTGACTGACATTTCCCAAACAAAAGCATATTACGTGGATGGCTTGGGCTGTATTCCTGGTCGTGAAAACCATCATGCCCTAATTCTCAATCTCTATGGTCATCAGCTAGTGGCTCACGTCACAAAAGAACCTTTGATACCGCAAAAGAGTATCTATCCCAGACACTTTGGGCTAATTTTTACTCAAGAACGTGACTGGCAATACTTACTAGAAAGGGCACAACAACAACAGCTACTTTTTCATGAAGAAACCAAAAATCGCTTTGTCGGTTCTCCTCTTGAGCATCGCACTTTCTTTTTAGAAGATCCCTTTTATAACCTTATGGAGTTCAAGTATTATCGTCACCCAGAGGCGATTTTTGGGAGTTACGAACATACGCAAATTGGGGATAGGATTTAAGTAATTCGTAATTCGTAATTCGTAATTCGTAATTCGTAATTCGTAATGGGCTACGCCCCGCTACGCTGACGTAATTCGTAATTTAAAGATGAGTAGATTCGGCGTGGTAAGCATCTTGGTAACTAACTAGATGCTTTCTTAAGGAAGGGCAGCTTAACATTGTTTGTTAAAGCTGCTTTTACTGCTGCTAAACTCCTTGAGTCTGTTAGCATCCAAGGGTGTAGGGCGACGGGTACTATTACTTCGCTTCCTACGGGCATTTGTGAACTATTGGCTGGGACAATCATCAAATCATAAGGTGTCCAGATAGATGTAAAATCTAGCTGCCCCAATATTACAGCATCAGAATTTAAATCCTTCAGAAAAATGCTGTTAGGGCGCATTTGTACGCAACCAGGACGCTGAGAAGCATAAGCTACCACAGTTCCATGATGGGGTGATGAGATTGTGATAAACCTCTGCACGCGGTTAATTCCTCCCAGTCGCTGGATATAATAACGGCTGACAATTCCTCCCATGCTGAAGCCTACTAAATCTAGGCGCTGTTCTGGTGCAAAGGTAGCTGTAACATAATCCGCTACCTGCTTTGCCAACTTATCCAGACCCACATCACCATTATTAGGAACCAGATCGAGGGAATATACAGACCAACCCTGTAATCCTAAGTAACCCGCCATTTTATGGAAAACTGCCCCCGTATCATCAATGCCGTGTACTAATAACACGGGATTGCGCTGCTGATTTTCAGTATTCATCTCTAAAATCTGGCTGAATTAAGTCTGTAAAAAATGTAACTGAGTACTGTTGCTATCTGCCAACAGTCTATGACACTCCTCCCACTGGTTAAAAGTAAACCGCTTACTTTTCTCCAATCAATAATTTTCAAACGAAGGAGTGTTAATTTTTATAAAGCTTGCTTTCAGAATCTTGCTCTTAGTTACAGTAAAATTTAATAATTAGTTCTCGGTGTATACAGGTCGCAAGTGCTTGCATAAAGAACATTTGCCCTATAGTTTTACTACAATGTTGATTAAGCATAAACCTATAAGGGTTGTCACCAGAATGAGGTGACGCAAGGCAGAAAATGTTACATTTTTTCGTAATTTTTAACAATTACGGTCGAGTTCCAAAATATAACAGGCAGGAGTAATTGTAATGGATTTTATCAAAAAGTTAATTTCAGGTATTCTCGGTTTCATAACTGGGCTGTTACCAGGAAAGAAGAAAAGCAACGGCTACTTCTTAGAATTGGATGAAGCCAAAGATGCTGCCAAAGATGCTGCTAAAGAAGTAGCATCGAACGCGAAGAAAGTAGCAGAGACAGTTACATCGAATGCGAAGAAAGTAACGGCAGCAATTACATCAGAAGCACCAACTCAATCCAAGCCAGATTCGTTGAATGGAACAAAAACCGCCGCACAGAAGGGGAAAGCAAAATCAGCTAAAAATCCCAAACCAGCTGATGTTACGCTAGTCCAGACTGCTGAGGGTCTTAAAGTTGAACCCGGCAAAAATGCAAAAGCCGCAGCAGCCAAAGTCCTCAAAGAGGAGCCAAAAGAAACAACCTTTGCACCTAAATATCTCTCTCCTTCGGTTACTAGCTCAAATGGCCGTCGCCGTCCAGGAGCGAATATGAGTGCTTACCTAGATATGGCACGTCAGATCAAAACCCCTGGTTAAGTCAAAGAGACGCGATAATAGCGTCTCTTTAGTGTTTCTATAGTACTAATAAGTTAAGTGTGAATCTGCAAGGTTAAGACAACTTTGCCAGTTGTAGATGGAGGAACTCTCCAAACTAGGAGCGATCGCTTAATTTTCTCCACTACAACTGCATCTTTTACGGTCGAGGTTTTTTCATCCAAAAGTACTTGTCCGACTCGACCTTTGTTGACGGTAAACTCAAAGACAATTTCACCACTGAAGCCGGAAGGCAAGTTTAGTTGTTCCAAGTGTTGGGTTAGATCGGCGATTCCTATTTCATCCAAGCCCGTAATACTGATGACCTCTAACTGATGGTTGATGGCTGCGTCTGAGATTTCATCTTGTTCCATTTCCTCCAAATCAAAGCTCAAAGAGATACCGACTTCTTTGGCTACTGGAGATGGTGGCGATCGCCTTTTGCGGAGAAAATCTGGAGCTTCTGCTGAGGCTGATGGTGATGGCATTGAGAGTGATATCTTAGGCGCAAAACCACCAGCCGGAGGACTGCCAAATACTCCTTGATAACTAACGGCTTCAGGCATTTCCACTGGCACTTGCATAGATAAATATTCGCTTCCTGGTTCAACCCGCACGTCATCGCTGACAGCCACAAAAGCGGTGTATTGAGAAAGCAGTTGATAAGTTAAGGCTGTTTCTGTAACTGCTTCTACACCAGCTTTAGTTTCAAAACTTACCATTTGATTCATCAAATCCTTGATGCAAGCGCGTCCCCATAACTGCGCTACAGCAAGATTTCCTATTTCTTCAAATTTGAGGTTAAACATTTTTTCATACTGCTTACCGCCCGCAGCGATGCCTGAGATTTGCAGATTACCTCCGACTCTATCCTGTTTGCGACCAAATAAAACTAATGGTTGTTCGCTGAATAAATCAGGCGCTACCTTTGGGTAAATGACAGGCGATTCTGTGTCACCGTGCCAAGAGATTTGAATATTTGTGAGTACGGGGTTGTTAATTTGCCTGTAAAACTTTTCGGCAACTTCTTCTGTGGGTTCATCATGACGAATAATTTGAGATATTCCCCGGCCAATTTCGGCGATGCGATTCAGTAAAAAACGGTTAACTGAACTACCAACACCAAAACTGTAAAGGCGATTTCCTGGTTGTAGATGCTGTTGCACCTCTGCCAAAATTTCATTTTCATTGCCGATGTAGCCATCGGTTAAGAGAACAACACTACGTAATCTTTCGACTGGTGTGGGGAAATTTATGGCTGTACGAATGCCACTGAGCATTTCTGTGCTGCTATTAGCTTGTAAATTGTTAATGTAAGCGATCGCTTGGGCACGATTTTCTGCTGTATTCGGTAGAGGTTTTTTTGATAACTGCCTGACTGTATCGGAAAAATCGATAATTGTGAAAGTATCGTTGGGATTTAACCCATTGATAAATCGCCGCATCAATTCCTGACACTTCCATAACGGATCGCCAGATTGGGAACCGGAAGTATCCACCAAAAATATGACATCTTTGGCGACAATTTCATCAGAGGAATATTCCAAAGCTGGAATTAGATATATTGCAAAGTGTCCGCCGCGATCGTCGGCTTGGGTTAATACTGTGGATTGAGTTTCTTGTCCAGAAACTTGATAGCGGAGAATTAAATCTTTGTTGGGAATTGTATCTTCTCCCGCTAATTGAATCCGCACAATTTCACCTGAGTGTTCAATTTTTAATTGATGGGAAGGAGAACGCACTTCAGAAATTGCTAAACCTGTATCAATTTCGACTGTGACATTAATATTGTGACGCGATCGCATTCCTTCTAGGACTACAGGGGGTGTAATGCGGGAAGCATCAGGAACTCTGTCTGTGTCACCGCTACCATCTATCAGCGTTCCAGGAATATATCTTGGCCCCACAACCATCGGGAAAACAAATTCGTAATTTCCCCCCTCAAATTTTAAACTTTCGGTGTAACGAATTGTGACATCAATTTGTTCGCCAGGTTTGATGTTAGCGAGAGATTGGGTAAAGATGTTGTCTCGTTCTTGTTCTAAAAGTCCGGCGGTACGTCCCTCTTGTTTTGCCTTTTCGTAAATTGCTACAGCTTCTTCACGTTTTTTTATATTACCTTTGATGATGCGATCGCCTATTTTAATTTCCATGTCATCCACCGCCGCCTCATCGGGTAACGGAAAGACATATACTGCTTCTAAAGGCTCCGTAAAGGGATTCTCAAAGCTTTGAATCACCTCAACTCGTGACAAGTTACCTGCAATTTTTGCTAAAACTTCCGTATGCTTGAGCGGAAAAACTAGTTGCTGTCCTTCAGGAGATTGAACATACAAACCTCCTAATTCTTGTTTCTTAGCAGTTGCTGTATTCATAGGTTTGATATAACACTCCTATCTGATTTGTATACTTGCTTCTTCAGCTAGGTAATAAGTAATAGGTAACTGAATTACGAATTACGAATTACGAATTACGAATTACGAATTATCTAACAAACACTAGTCCACTATATAGCTGAAAAGCTGAGTCCCAATTAGTCTGTTCCCTGCGAAACAAATTAATGTGAGACTTGATATTACCCAGCATTTCTGTTTGATCTAGTGTTGTATCTGCAAAAGGTGTAAAATCTGACCAAATTTTAACTTCAGGTAATTGCCGATCAATCCAACTCGATAAACTATTCCAATTAATTCTGATTGTATTTTGGCTAGCTTGAGGAATGATTTCTAAACCTTGCTGGAATTCATAACCGTTATCATCAAATCGGAGAATGCAACGTCTACCAGGTAGGTGTAAATCACAAAACTGGGCATAGTCTTGTGTTTGGGTTTTCCGTTCCAGTTTACCGCGCACGTCGCGATCTACGACTTCCTCAAAAATGGGCAACAGTCCCACTACTCTTGCTGTGACTTCTGACCAATCAAAGGTGAGAGAACCGAGTTGATTTGTGTCATTACGGCAAACAACAGTAGCTTGTGGGGTAGATTCTTGGAAATGTTTGACTTGATAAACTCGAATTTGCTGAATTTGAGCTATTGTTGCCCAAAAGCAAGGAATGCCAGCCTGCTGTAACTGTTTCCCATAAAATTTTAGTTCTCCCACTTGTCCAGTACGATACAACCTCCAGCCACGACTTGGCAGTAATAGCCTTGCAGTGTAGGGATCTAACTGCATAATCTGGGCGAATTTTCGAGATGCTTCTGTTTTGAGTTCGTTACTGAGTGGCTCTAAAACTAGTACGCCGATTTCGGTGTTATTCGGTTCAGATTTTGCTTGGGAAATGGCTCTTTGTCTTTCTTCAAGCTCAATTTCTTGTAATCGTTGCAAACCTTGACGTGCTAGGCTCACTATTTTGGTATTTGTTGTATCTCGCAGCAGTTGCCGATAAACTTTTTCTGCATCCTGATATTTTCTAGATACTTCATACAACCGACCATGATAAAACTGCACCCAAGGATTGTCTGGCGATTCTACTAGCAGCTGTTTGAGTAATTTGGCAGCTGTTTGATAGTCTTTATGGTCAAAGGCGATCGCAACTTGCTCAATCATCGCTTTAAATACACGTTGGAGTGATGTCTCGCGCAAAATCACTTTTGCGTGAGCTATAAATCATTTATACTTCACAACTTGCGGTAATCAAGGATAATGCTACTACTGGGGCTGTAACTGCTCTCAGGATGCGGCGACCAAGGGAAACAGGTTGAAAGCCAGATGCGATCGCATTCTCAATTTCTTCTGTTGTCCATCCTCCCTCTGGCCCAGTAGCAATAACAATCGTTTCTTGTCCTTTGTGCTGTAAGCAATCTTTTAAATGGGGAAACTCACCACGCGCTTCACAGATATATTGCTGGCTGTTTGCAAATGACAGATGACCAATGACTAATGACAAACCCGTATTAAAAGCAACAGGTTCTAAAATTGTTGGTACAAAAGAGCGCTCTGATTGTTCGGCGGCTTCTGTTGCGATGCGCCGCCAGCGTTCGAGCTTTTGAGGACTAGGATGAAGCAAAGTGCGATCGCTCAATACTGGTGCAATACAAGTTACTCCCAACTCCGTACAACACCGCACCACTTCATCAAATCCATTGCCTTTGGGTAACGCCACCATCAGCGTAATTGATACAGGTAATTCTGTTTCTACCAAAAGCGATTCTAAAACCTCAGCTTGTTCCCCTGCTAGCTGCGCTAACCACCATTTTCCCTTACCATCCATTGCAATAAAGCGATCGCCTTCACGCAAGCGCAACACCCGCCCCAAATAATGTTGCTGTTCTTTGGTGAGCAAAATTTGCCCTTGTTGAAATTGAGAGGGTGCGATCGCAATTCTTTGCAGTTGAGACATTTTTCTTAATAAACTATTGCTCTGCTGTAGACATCTGCTGTCTAACCCAAGTACGGAAAGCACGAGTTGCTGCTATTTGTCCAATTTTCTTGCTTTCTTGGATAAATCGGGGAATCTCCGTCACCAGAACGGGTGCAAAAGTGGGACTGCGATCGCTTTGCGAATATTGTCCACTGTTAAGGGCGTAGATTCTCAACACGTTTCCGTTATAACGCCAGAATTCTGGAACTCTCATTGAAGCATAAAGAGCCAACTTGTCTATTTTGGATCTGGAATATTCTACTTCTAGTACCAAATCTGGTGGTGGATCTATACTCAGGTCAATATTTTCTTGGTTGCGAACTAACAATTCATTTTGAATATAGTAGCTACTGTCCGGCTCGGCTCCTCGTTCTAAATCGTCTCGCGTCATAGTTAACGAGCCAGCGCTTTTAACTTCTAAACCAAACTCTTCACACAGCACAAGAACAAAACCTTCAATCAGACGATTTGAGTTCTCGTGTGGCATCTGCGGCGTCATAATTTCTACAATTCCGTTGTCATAAGCTAGCCTTTTATTTCGCTCAGATCCCATATCTGCCAGCATAGCTTTGAATGTCTCCCAGCTGATGTTTTGCAACACATCCCTAGTTTCGGCAAATTTTGCTGTTGTTACCATAGTTCCGTTTTCCTGTGGATGTGTTCCTCATTCAGTGCTAAGTGCTGATTAAATAAACCTACTCAGTACTTTTCAGCAAAGACAGACACAGATAAATTTATCTGTGTCTATCTGTAGTTTAATTATCTTCAATTTTTCGGCTTAGGAAAGATTCTGAAAGTAAACCTCTAACGCTTCAGTCACTAACTGAGTCATCGGCTTACCTTGACTTTCTGCTACTTCCTTCAGCTTGCTATAAACCTCTTCTTTCAAATTCACCCGATGGCGCGATTTATTTGCACCATTGGCTGCTTGGGGTTCATAGGTGGCGCTAAATTCGCGGATGGTATCAAAACCAATGCGATCGCAAAAATCACCAAAGCTTTCCTTCGATTTCCGAGATTTTTTAAAGTAAACAAAAATCGGCTCTAAGAAGCTTTCTAAATCATTATGGTGCAGCTTTTCTGTGTAAGGTTGCGCCAGTCGAGTCTGATTTGGCGAACCCCCTAACCATAATTGGTAAGATTCTGGAGCGCTACCGACAAAAGCCAATTCTGCCAAGTAGGGACGAGCGCAGCCGTTAGGACATCCTGTCATCCTTACCACAAAATGCTCTTTTTTTAAACCTAATTTATCTAATAGAGCGCGAATTCGCTCCAAAATACCTGGTATTGCCCGTTCTGATTCTGTAATTGCCAAGCCGCAAGTGGGCAAAGCCGGACAAGCCATTGCATACCGTACTAAGGGTTCGATTTTACTGGGGTCATCTCCCACACCGTGACGGCTGAGAATGTCTTGAATCGCTTCCTTGCTATCCGGTTCGATATCGTAAAAAATCAGGTTTTGGTTGGATGTGAGGCGGATGGGTAAGTTGAACTGCTCGACAATTTCTCGCAAGGCAGTTTTCAGTTGAAACGAACCTTCATCCTTGACTCGACCATTGTCAATGGAAATTCCTAAGAATAGCTTGCCATCACCTTGTTCATTCCAGCCGAGGAAGTCGTGAAATTTAAACTCTGGCAGTGGTTTGAAGGCTTCGACTGGTTTACCAAAGTATTCTTCAACTTGGGTGCGGAATTTATCTACACCCCAATCGTTGATGAGATATTTTAATCTGGCGTGACGACGATCGGTGCGATCGCCATAATCTCTCTGGGTCGCAACAATCGCTTTCACTACGTTGTAAACGTCATCTTTCGCTACATAACCAATAGGGTCTGCTAACCTAGCGAAAGTTTCTTCTTTCCCGTGTGTCCGTCCTAAGCCGCCACCAGCAAAAATATTAAATCCTTCTAATTGTTTCTTCTTATTGGTAATTACTACCAAAGTCAGGTCTTGGGAATACAAATCTACCGAATTATCCCCTGGCACAGTCACGCAAATTTTGAACTTGCGAGGCATATAGTGAGTGCCATAAATCGGTTCTTCGTTGTCATGGATAATTGTGCCATTTCCATTGCGCTGTCGGGCTGCTTTGACCTCTGGGTTCTCCTCAACACTAATTGCTTTTTCCCCATCTAGCCAAATTTCGTAATAAGCACCTGTCTGCGCTGACAACAAATCAGCAATATTCTGAGCATACTCCCAAGCATACTGATACTCTGGGCGATTCTTAAAGGGGGCTGGTGGAGCCATTACATTGCGGTTGATGTCACCGCAAGCTCCCAAAGTCGAACCCAAGTTATTGACAATTGTGGAAATTGCTGATTTCAGATTCTTCTTTAAAATACCGTGCAGTTGGAAACCTTGACGGGTAGTTGCTCGTAACGTGTGGTTGCCATACTCATCAGCGATTTTATCTAAAGCCAGATACAGCTGCGGAGGTACTAAACCACCCGGATTTTTTGTCCGCAGCATAAACTGGTAATCTTTTTCCTGTCCCTTAGTGCGGTTGTCACGGTTATCCTGCTGGTAAGAACCGTGAAACTTCAAAAGCTGCACCGCATTTTCGGTAAAATGGGTAGTATCTTCAAGAATCTCAGTTGCTACAGGTTCACGCAAAAAATTACTATTTTCCTTGATTCCTTCTACTTTGGAAGGCTTACGGCTAGCGATTGGGGAAGGAGCAGATTTAACCATTAGACTTGTATAGTATTCTCAATAAAGCATTAGGTAGACACCGAATCAGCACCCTTCGGCTACTTGATCCCCGGTAATCCGGCCGGAATAATGAGGAATGATTTAATTTTACCACGGCAAAAGCCGGCTTTGTCAGTGATGTAACACTTAACAAAACCAGCCTTTGGGAGTAGTGAGTTTTTAGTGCTAAGTCCTGAGTACTTAAGTAAAGTATAGAGTGACTGAGGACTCAATAATTTTTTATTTGAAGCGATAGCCAAGACCACCATTGATGGTGACAGCAGAAGCATCGCTATTTTGGTAGGCACCAAGTCCTACTTTAGCGTTAGTGTAGACGAGAAAATTGTTAGCAACTTCCGATTCAACACCAGCACCTACCACTACTGAATCTCTGTTACCTATAGGGGTTGGTGAGCCATCTTTTTCTACAAAAGAATAACCACCAGTTAAATAGGCGTTAGTTCTATTAGCAATAGGCACATCCACAGAAAGTTCTGGGATGATAGCACTTGTCTTATCACTCCAAAGAACATTCCCGCGTGCAGAAAATGGCGTATTTCCTAATTTTGCGCGGCCTGTGACATTGCCACCAAATGTAGCAGCATTGTTGATACCTTGCCCGCCGCTCGTAACGCCAGCTGCAACACCGGCACCAATATAACTAGCGTCAGTACCCTTTTTGGTTTCAGCCGAAGCTTGACCAGCTGATAGAACAAAAGGAGCAACTATTAAGGAAGACAATGCAGAAATTGTGATGAAAGACTTGAGTAAGCGTTTCATAGTTTTTACCAAAATTCGTATTTTTTACTTGTATCTTCCCAGTCGATAATCGGGTGAGAATGTTCCAAATGTTTCCCATATTTTATTAAATGAATGTTGCCATTGATGTATAAAACTTACAGCTTAACTATCTCCGAGAATAATAAATAAGCTGTTATAATTACACTCAATGTCTTTTCATCTGAATTCTTTGTTCCAAAAATAGACGCTTTTAAAACTGGCACAATATTTGGAACTCAAACTATATCGGAATAGTGCAAATAAAATACCCGACTAGCAATTTGTTGCCGAGCTTTTCACAGAGGATGAAAAACTCGGCTGTAGCATCTGTTGCAACAAGCCATAGAGGGAATCTATAAAGTTAATTTTGAGCAGTTATTGTGGAGATTGAATAATGCTAACCGGTGCAAAAACGTTGTCTGGTTTGATGGGTTTATGTGTCGGTGATGCGTTGGGTGTGCCGGTGGAGTTTACTAACCGTGCTGAACGAGTAAAATCTCCAGTGACAACGATGCAGGGTTATGGCACATGGAATCAACCACCAGGAACTTGGTCAGATGATAGTTCGTTAAGCTTTTGCTTGGCAGAATGCCTTTGTAGGGGGTATTCGTTGGATGCCATAGCCAATTCCTTCTGGCGCTGGTACAAGGAGGCTTACTGGACTCCCCGTGGCGATGTCTTTGATATTGGTCAAACTACCCACACAGCAATTATGCGCCTGAAACAGGGAGTTGTTCCCCATCAGGCGGGAGGTAAGGTTGAAAATAGTAATGGCAATGGTTCGCTGATGAGAATCTTGCCAATGGCTTATTGTCATAGAAGCTTAACTTTAGGAGAATTGCTGGCGCGGGTGCATGATGTTTCAGCGATTACCCATGCTCATGCGCGATCGCAAATGGCCTGCGGCATTTATATTAGTATTGCAGTGGCGCTCTTGGAAGGGGCTGACCTTCAAACAGCTTATTTACAAGCACTGCAAGATATCCAAACAATTTATTCTGTTCGAGAATTTTTGTTAGAGAAGCCGCATTTTGGCAGAATTTTTAGTGGTGAGATTGGCAAGTTACCAGTTGAAGAGATTAATTCTGGTGGCTATGTGATTGATACCTTGGAATCATCGCTATGGTGCTTATTAAATAGCTCGTCTTATTCCGAAGCAGTGCTGAAAGCTGTCAACTTAGGCGGAGATACCGATACTACTGCTGCTGTCACCGGTGGGTTAGCGGGAATTTATTATGGGGTGGAAAATATTCCTCAAAAATGGATGAACCAAATTGCCCGTAGACAAGACATTATCTACTTGGCAGAGCGTTTTACAAGGGCTGTCTATAGCTAGTTTGGAATTAGAAATTATACCAAGCGTTTGATTAAGGGCTTTTCGCAAGTAAAATCAGTTGTAGAAAAGTTTTATGCTGGTTGAACAATGCTAACCGATGCAAAAACGTTGTCTGGTTTTTCTTGCATTACTCATGCTCATGCGCGATCGCAAATGGCCTGTGGCATTTATATTAGTATTGCAGTGGCGCTCTTAGCTCGACTTTATCCATTTTTTCGCAATGGGATACTCCTGCGGAGTCGTTGCACGAACGCCTAAGCTGAAACCTATATGGGACAGTCATTTTACTTTTTGATCTTCATCGATAATCTGTGACGTGGAAAAAGTACTTGCCAAAAAGCCAGGGTTTTTGCCGGATAAAGAAAACCAAGTTCTTAATTTTGGATAAAGTCGAGTAAATCAGAAATGGATAAAGTCGAGCTTAGAACCCAAATTCTAAATCCAAAATTAAGATTGACCAATATTCAGCACTTTTCGTAACAGTATTTGGTCTTCTAATTTGGCTTTTAAACGACCATTTTCAATATCTCGAATCCAGCTTTGGCTTTTACCTGTGAGTTTTGCCAATTCTCTTTGGGAGAGATTCAAATTTTTTCGCGCCTGCAAAATCTGTTCGCCCAGTAAATCGTTTGTAGCTTTGGGCTTTCTTTTGGCTTTAGCAGTTCTTGTTTTCTTTTTTTCTGATTCTGATATTTGCTGTTCCCATTCTGGTGGGAGTTCAAAAGCTAAAATCCGCGCATTCATGAGCAGATTCCATTTACCACGGGGGCCTGTGTCTGTGAGGCGAGTTTCAGCACCACCGTCGTTAGTCCAAAATTCTAATGCTTCATCTGGATCTTCGGGAAGATCGATTAACTTCGCCCACAAAGGTTGAATTTCTGGTGGGTATGTAACTGGATCGAAAAGTGGCTTCATTCCATAGTGATTGAGAATTTCTAAATCGCTTTCAAAGGTTCGCAGTAGACGTTTGCGTTCTTCGCGTTGTCTGGACGCAAGGGCGACTTTTTCTTCACCGTAGGCAATACGCAGCAAGGTTGGAATGGTAATGCGTTGTTCTTTGCCCATTTTGGTTTTAAACAGCAACCACATCATTAGTCGGACTGCGCCTTCGTGTTGCTGCCAAATGCTCATAACCGTGGTTAGCAGCGTTTTCGGGAGACTACCGTATTGATAGAATGCGGTTCGCTCTTTACACGCTTGTTTGTTTAAGAAATATTGCGCCCATGCACCTGCTTTGACTTTAAAAGTTAGCCCAATCAGATATTTGCATCCAAGATTATCTTCTTGAAAGTGATGCTGAATATCTACTAAGTGCCATAAGCGGCTGTTTGTAACAGAAAATCCGTTAATTCGACCTTGCTGGGGCCAGTCAATGGAGATAATTAGGGAGCAAGCTTGCTGGACAAGATTTTTCATTAAAGCTAGCTTGGCAGCTTTACTCAAATCTTTGCGTTTCTCCATCCCCAAATATTTCTCGATTTGTCGCTCATCGATCGCAAATTCTTGCTCCCAAGGTTGATCTAAAGCTGTAGCATAACCTGCAAAAATTAGATGTATGCAAGCGGCTCTAATGTCAAGCCCTTCAATTGCTGCTATATCTGTAGCTTTGTCGTTAACTTTAAATGGATCTTGGATGTGAAAAGCGATCGCACCCTTACCTTGATTAACTTGTCGGCTGTAACTGATGTAGCCGTCTTCATCAGTTTCCCAATGTAGGGATGTGCGTTGTGCCAATACATTACACGCTTCCCAAATTGCGATCGCAGAAGCAAATGGATTATTCTTGCCGTTAGAAAACAAGTCTAAACTGGTAGAATCTCTCGGTTCAACTTTGCATCTCCCCTTTTTCGCCTGCCAAGGAATGGGAGACTTAGTTGGACAAGCTATTACACATTGTGGTTCTGAATAATAGCCTTCGCAATTATTACAAAGACCAGGATCAACCCAATATTCATTGTCCTCTATTCTGATTGCACCCGTAGGACATTGGGGGCGGCAGTTGTCACATCCAACGCAACTGTTGTTAGGAATTGTATAAGGCATAAGGCTCTTTTCCCACTCTAATCGTTGAGATGTCTGTCTCAGGTCTCCCCTGGATGAGTCCTGTCTATTCATGACTCGCTACCACATAATCTTTCTGGCGAGAAAAAATTATTCTCACCATATTCACTCCCCACATCCATATTTTGACTTTGCATCCAATCGGAAGCTATTTAAGGCTTTTAAACCGAGCCGGACAAAACTTATTTATTAACTATACATTTCATGAAAAAAATGATTAATTTGTTCGTACCAAGCTTAGTAAGATATCTTAATCTTCATTTAATTACGTATTTAATGAAGACTTGAGATTTAACTATAAAGTGTTTTGAGAACATATTTAACCCTGGCACGATTGGACTTCCTCTGATTTATTAATAATTTTAATATTTAAGGCACGTTCAGATTCTGCCATAAAAATTACAGTTGCTTTATAAATTGATTATGTTTCCTTCATAAATTCATTATATTGATTTAAATGGAAAACCAATATTTATTTTGTCATCATTTATATAAATAGTTGAATCAGATCGAATTGCAAATTGTTGCTTTGAAAAATACATATTGCATATATCAAAATGTAATTAATGAACATTTATTTTTGTATATATGTATACTGTTTATCTAGATTTCTTTGTCTAAAGCTAAAAGTATTTGAAAAATAATATCATCACTTTTATCGATATACTTGCGTTTACATCAGGCTTTACTGGCGAGGGTAGGTTTTAAACCTGTAATTTATGCGTCTCTTTTTTCTATACTTTGCATGGGAATAGCTGATTAGCGGCTGCTGCCTCTAGTCAGATATTGAGTCAGAGACTCAATGAATGCGTTCCCATGCGGAGCATAGGAACGAGGTAAACTTAAGCATTCATAATTATTATTGGCAATGATTTGCATTTATTTTTGATTTAAAAAATGATTTCTCATTGTGTTCAAAGTCATCGATTTTTTATCAAGCGAAAGTGAATTTTGAATACAAAAGAATAAAAGATTAGGATAATATGATGATTAATGCACAAACACATTGATAGGCAAAATTGCCAAGGAATTATTAATGGCACAACTAACAGGTTTGACATTTGGCGGTAAAACTTGGACACCAAAATTCGCTCAAGAAATTGACAAAGATAAATGTATCGGCTGTGGCAGATGTGTTAAAGTCTGCGGGTACAATGTGCTAGGTTTGAAGGCACTCAATGAAGAAGGCGAATTTGTAGAAGACGAAGATGATGAAGAAGTTGAACGGAAAGTAATGGCAGTTACTTCTCCAGAAAACTGTATTGGTTGTGAAGCGTGTTCGCGGATTTGTCCGAAAAATTGCTACACCCATGTTGCAGGAAATAATTAGAGTTTTTAGAGTTAGTCCAAATTGTTGTTAATTCAAGGAGGCACTGTTTGTAAAAAGCGCAAATGCGCTAGGCAAGGTAACTTGAGGGGAATACTAAGTATTTACTGCAACTAAGAAATAGTTCACAGTAAACAAATGCGTAAATCGCAAAATGTCAGCTATTAACAAATTTAAACTTGCTGCTAATATAGCCTAATCAATATTAGGTCAACAGTGCCCTCTTGGAACAACGAGCTTTTTTGAAAGCGGGGGGCTAACTTTTTCATAGGAGTTGAAATATAATTTGTAATTTTCTGGGGGAAGGATATGGAAAAAATCTGGAATTTTCCCCCTTTTTTTATGGCTGCACGTTAGAAAGTTAATAAGTGAAAAGGGAAAAGGGAAAAGGGAAAAGGGAATGGGGACTGGGGACTGGGGACTAGGAAGACAAAGAATAGTTTTTCTAATACCTAATACCTAATCCCCAATCCCCAGTACCCAATACCCAGTACCTATAAAAGACTGTTTACAAAGCAGGTAGCATGTATGCAACAAGTTCCTGTTTCACTATGGACTCTGGTTGCTGGGATAGTAGTTACAGCAATCAGCATTTGGATCGGTCAAAACCACACTCTTATGCCGGTGCAGGCATCGCTACAAGCGCCTTTGGTAGACGGTTTTTTCAACGTCATGTTTACCATTGCGATCGCATTCTTCTTAGTGGTAAAAGGAACTATTGTACTTTTTTTGATTCAGTTTCGTCGCCGCAAGGGTGACGATACCGATGGCGCACGAGTGGAAGGTAACGTTCCCTTAGAAATCTTTTGGACAGCAATTCCAACAGTGATTGTCCTCTGTTTGGGCATCTACAGTGTAGATGTTTTTAACCGAATGGGGGGTTTTGAGCCTGCGGGTCATCCTCATTCAGCCGCTCATGTTGCTCATAAGTCAGGAACCGCGATCGCTGCTACATTAAGCGATACCTCTGAAGCAACAGCTGCTCCAGCGATCGCTCCAACAATCGGTATCGGCGCGTCTCCTCAAACTCTAGGGAAACCAGCCGATTTAGTTGTTGATGTCAAAGGCATACAGTACGCCTGGATATTTAATTACCCTGATAGTGGCATTACCTCTGGGGAATTGCACATTCCCGTCGGTGCTGATGTTCAACTCAACCTTTCAGCACAAGATGTAATTCATTCATTTTGGGTTCCAAACTTCCGCTTGAAGCAAGATGCACTTCCTGGTATCCCTACCGAACTACGATTTGTCGCCACCAAACCAGGTACATATCCCGTAGTTTGTGCTGAATTGTGCGGTGGTTATCACGGTTCAATGCGGACACAGGTAATTGTCCACACACCGGAAGAATATAATAGCTGGCGGACAGAAAACCAGATTGCTCAACAGCAAAATTTCAATCAAGTTGTTGCAGTTAATCCAGCCGACTTATCAACATCAGAGTTTCTCGCGCCCCACACCCATGATATGGGCATTAGTGCAGCAACTCTAGAGTCAGTAGTCATGAGACGCGATTAATCGCGTCTGTACAAGAGTCGCGCATAGTGGTACAAAAATATGACGCAGGTAGAATTTCCACGGAATACTCCACCAGAAGGAAAGAAACCGGAAATGGTGGCTGGCCACGCTTCCCATCCGAAGGCGTGGAAATGGCAAGATTATTTTACATTTAATGTTGACCACAAGGTTATTGGTATTCAATACCTGGTGACGGCGTTTGTCTTCTATCTCATCGGCGGACTGATGGCGATCGCTCTGCGGGTCGAATTAGCAACACCAGAATCAGACGTACTCGACCCCAATTTGTATAACGCTTTCATGACCAATCACGGGACGATTATGATCTTCCTGTGGATTGTCCCTAGCGCTATTGGCGGATTTGGTAACTATTTAGTGCCGTTGATGGTCGGTGCTAGGGATATGGCTTTCCCGAAACTGAATGCAGTTGCCTTTTGGTTAAACCCACCAGCCGGTGCGCTTATATTAGGTAGTTTCATCTTTGGTGGTTCGCAATCTGGTTGGACAGCTTATCCACCTTTGAGTTTGGTGACAGCGCCAATTGCTCAAACGATGTGGATACTTGCGATCGTTTTGGTGGGAACTTCTTCAATTTTGGGTTCGCTGAACTTCGTAATCACCATTTTGATGATGAAAGTTCCGAGCATGAAATGGGATCAAGTACCCTTGTTTTGCTGGGCAATCTTGGCAACCTCCTTGCTAGCGTTGTTTTCCACACCTGTATTAGCAGCCGGTTTAGTTCTGCTGTTGTTCGACCTCAACTTTGGTACATCCTTCTTTAAACCAGATGCAGGCGGTAACGTTGTAATTTATCAACACTTATTCTGGTTTTATTCTCACCCGGCAGTATATTTAATGATTCTGCCTATCTTCGGCATTATGTCGGAGGTAATTCCAGTTCACTCCCGCAAGCCAATCTTTGGTTATAAAGCGATCGCTTATTCTAGTGTAGCCATCTGCGTTGTGGGTTTGTTCGTTTGGGTACACCACATGTTTACCAGTGGTACACCCGGTTGGATGCGGATGTTCTTCACCATCTCCACTCTTATCGTTGCAGTTCCCACGGGCGTGAAGATTTTTGCCTGGGTTGCTACCCTTTGGGGTGGTAAAATCCGCTTCACAGGTGCGATGCTTTTCGCCATTGGCTTGTTGTCCATGTTTGTCATGGGCGGCTTAAGTGGTGTGACGATGGGAACAGCGCCCTTTGATGTTCACGTCCACGACACATATTATGTTGTCGGACACTTCCATTACGTTCTGTTTGGCGGTTCCGTGTTTGGCATTTATGCCGGCATTTATCACTGGTTCCCCAAAATGACCGGACGAATGTTGAATGAAAGCTTGGCACGCATTCACTTTGCCCTTACTTTCATCGGCACGAATCTAACCTTTTTACCCATGCACGAGTTGGGTTTGAAAGGAATGCCCCGAAGAGTGGCAATGTATGACCCCCAATTTATCGACCTCAATCAAATTTGTACCTTCGGTTCAATTGTTTTGGGGATATCGGTAATTCCTTTCGCCATCAACATGATTTACAGTTGGTTGAAAGGGCCTTTGGCTGGTGATAATCCTTGGCAAGCTTTGACTTTAGAATGGACAACTAGCTCACCACCTGCAATTGAAAACTGGGAAGTATTGCCGGTTGTGACTCATGGGCCTTATGACTACGGTCACGGTCATAGTAATGAAGTACAGCCATCTGCAACGCCGGAAGTTAGTGCTTAGTAAAGCTTTGCGCGAAAGCGTAGCGTTTTTAATGCAAGCCAATGCATTCGCAAGCCAATGCATTCACAATGCAAGCCAATGCATTCACAATGCAAGCCAATGCATTCACAATGCAAGCTAATGCATTCACAATGCAAGCCAATGCATTCACAATGCAAGCTAATACATTCACGATGCAAGTCAACGCATTCACGATGCAAGCTAACGCATTAACATTGTCGGGTATTACCAAATAAAAAATAACTCTTGTGGGCTTGGGCATCCTGCTTTAATTTAAAACAAGTGAGACACCCATCCCACAAACAAATCAGGACTGTGAAGAATTGAATTGCCCGACGCTTCACCTTTGAGGGTAAACAATATGACCATAGCTACGACAAGCGAAGAACACAGTGCAGGACACGAAGAACATCCAGATTTAAGAGTTTGGGGATTGTTGACATTTCTTGCCTCTGAATCTCTGATGTTTGGAGGATTTTTTGCCACTTATCTATTTTTCCGAGGTATTACACCAGTTTGGCCTCCAGAAGGGAGTGAAGTAGAACTACTTGTACCGACGATTAACACCATTATTCTGGTATCTAGTAGTTTCGTGATTCACTTCGGTGATACAGCGATTAAAAAGAATAACGTCAAGGGAATGCAACTGTGGTATGCCATTACTGCAATCATGGGGGCAATTTTCTTGGCTGGTCAGGTTTATGAGTACTCAACATTGGGATACGGACTGACTACCAACGTCTTCGCCAACTGCTTTTATATCATGACAGGGTTCCACGGTTTGCACGTTTTTATTGGACTGTTATTGATATTACGTGCATTGTGGCGATCGCGTCTCCCTGGTGAATATTCTGCAACCAATCATACTTTCATCGAAATGACAGAGATTTACTGGCACTTCGTTGACATTATTTGGATTGTCTTATTCACTTTGGTGTACGTTCTCACTTTGTTTTAAATTGGGCATGGCGAAGAGGACAAGGGAAAAACTGGTTGTAAGTTCTCACCTTGTCCCTAATACAGTTCAGTTAAGGCTAAAACTCTTTCCCAAAGTCCTTTTTTTTGACAACCGCATTCGCGTAGCGTCTCGTAGAGAAAGACGCATTCGCGTAGCGTCTCGTAGAGAAGGACACAAAGAGAAGAAAGAAATGCTTAACCTAAGCGTATTACCCTTGTTCCCAGACCCCCATACGGTTCGGTTAGGGTTATTTGGAGGACTCCAAGAAAGAAAATGCCCAATTGTCGTTGCGAGCGAAGCGAAGCAATCGCAGCCCTTGGGATTGCTTCGCTTCGCTCGCAACGACGGGTTTTGGATCATTTATTTTTTGGAACACTCTTGATGAAAATAATAGATCCTAAAGACGCGATTTATCGCCGTTAGAACGGAAGACCGATTATTGTAAAGACGGCGATTTATCGCGTCTCTTGCCTTAACCAAACAGTATCGTCCAGCCCCCAATCCCCATTCCCCATTCCCAATATGCAAGCTAATACGAATAAATTCTCATGGTTTCAGGTTCCAAATGATATCAAAAATCTATTAATTTTAGCTGCACAAAACTGGGAAAACACATCGGAATCCGAAAAATATATTCAACAAGCTTTAGATCGGACTAGTGATAATACAGATGTCTTGGTAGCAGCATATAGATTTTTCTATTATAAAAATAATTATTCTCTTGCACTACAAACAACAATCAAATTATTAGATAAAATTAAAGAACTAGAACAATTCCCCGATGACTGGGAGCAACTTCAGCCGATATTAGTCAATCGCAAAGAAGACCCACAAATTCGATTGTACTTAAATGCTTATGCTGCTTCTGGATTAGTGCTAGCAAAGTTAGGAGAAATTGAGCAGGCCAAAGAAATCAGCACCAGAGTCAAACAGATAGACGAAAAGAATGATTTTGGTTCTGGGATTCTGCTGGATATTTTGACACGTCCAGCAGAAGAAGACGATTAATTAGTCAGCAATGAAAAGTCAAGGTGAAATCATGAACAACTGGTTATCTACTAAATCCTATTCTTTATTAGGAGCAAGTACTGATAGTAACTCTATCATCCCTCCTATTAACATACCTACTAAACTTCCTGTAGGTAACATTCCTAATGTTTCACCGATCATTGTGATCCAATCTTCTCCACTATCAATTTAAAAGTTATGAAAGGTAGGGATTGGCTGCTAACAGAGGACGGTCAGCATCAAGCCTGTAAATCTGTAAGAGCATGGGATTTATTGAGAGAAAATTACCGCCTTTATCGGTTTTTAACTGAGGTGGAAGATGTTCTCAATAGCAGCGACAATGAAACCAATTGTCTGCCAGAAATTCGGATGCTTGTAAGGCGCTTGATGGTAAATTCCTACTGGGTGCAAAGTCAAAATTTAGAACCTTCACCCAAAACGGGAAGCTCTGTTTTACTCCTATATGATGAATTGGGTTTTCCGTTGACAGTGCAAACAGTAACATTTGCACCGGGAACCCGTTCAAACATTCATAATCATGGAACGTGGGGAATCGTGGCGGTGCTAAAAGGCCAGGAAAAAAATACTTTTTGGCGACGCACCAATAGCCCAGAATTTCAGGACAAAATTGAAGCAACGGGAGAGATAACTCTCTTCCCAGGAGACATTATTAGCTTTACTCCCGATGCAATTCACAGTGTAGAAGCAGTGGGTGATGAACCAGCTGTGACTTTTAATATTTATGGCGAAACCGATCCAAATGAAAGGTTTGAGTTTGACTTAGTTAGCCATAAAGCGAGGAATTTTTAATTTCATCGGTTCGTAGTTGGCGCTTTAGCGCAAAAGAGTAATTAGGAGATAGTTGAATGGCAAGGGTAATTTTCTATAGCAAACCAGGCTGTAAAGGTGGTGTTAAGCAAAAAGTTTTGCTAACAGCTGCCGGTCATGAGGTGATACCACAGAACCTGCTAAAAGAACCTTGGACATCTGAACGGTTGCGCTCATTTTTTGGCGATCGCCCCGTAGTCGAATGGTTTAATCTTTCCGCCCCCAAGGTAAAATCTGGTGAGGTGGTTCCTGAAAAAGTGGATGAACAAACCGCTTTAGCGCTGATGCTGAAAGAACCACTGTTAATTCGCCGTCCTTTGTTAGAAATAGGCGATCGCCGCGAGGTAGGATTTGATGTCCAAAAGATTGATGCTTGGATTGGCTTACAAGCTGTAGATGAATCCTTGCAAGAAATCAGCGACAAGCTTCTGAAGCAAGATTTGCAAAACTGTTCCCACGGTAGCGATCGCAATCACGATCGCGATTCTCAACAACACCAAAAGCAAGGGAACTGTAAACATTAGTAGAGGATTGTTGCACTGATATAATTGGTTAAAACATGAGTTATTGAATTTGAGATGCAACGATGCTCTCAAATCTCAATATACAAATTTGGAGGGAATTAGTATTTGTAACATCTTGTGAAATTTATGCTTATTTTAATCACAAGTGTTACAAAGCTAAACTTGCATGGGCATATTAAGAATGCCTATATCGCAAGAAAAAACAATGACAGCTACCTTATCCGGCTATCAACTCCTCGAAACCCTTCACTCCGGTAATAAAACCGTCATTTATCGTGGACGGCGAGAAACCGATAACGTTTCTGTCATTGTCAAAACTCTCCTGTGCGAACATCCACCTCTAGAAGACATTGCCCGACTGCGCCACGAATATCAAATCATTGAACCTCTGCAAATTCCTGGCATTGTTAAAGCCTACGAGTTAAAGAATTATCAGCATGGACTGGCTTTGGTTTTAGAAGACATTCCAGGTTGCTTGCTCCAAGAACTGATTGCAAATCAAACAACCACCTCGATCGCTTTCCTTAAGGTGGGGATTAATCTAGCACAAATTTTAGGAGAACTGCACGCCCAACAAATTATTCATAAAGATATTAAGCCGCACAATATTTTAATTAACCCTGATACGGGCGAAGCCAAACTGATTGACTTCAGTATCTCTTCACGCCTTGATAAAGAAAATCCCACCTTGAGCAATCCAAATTTGCTCGAAGGTACGCTTGCTTATATGTCGCCTGAACAGACGGGTAGAATGAATCGGGCGGTTGACTATCGCACCGATTTTTATTCACTGGGTGTCACTTTATATGAAATGCTGACGGGTACTTTGCCCTTTCAAGCTGTTGACCCGATGGAGTTGATCCACTGTCACATTGCCAAAGCACCAGCCGCACCCTGTAGTGAAACCGTGTGCCGCATCTTGGGAAATGTGCCAGAGGCTATTAGTGCAGTTATTTTAAAATTATTAGCGAAAACAGCAGAAGAGCGGTATCAAAGCGCCTGGGGACTGAAAGCGGATTTAGAGGAATGTTTGTTTCAACTGCAAACGACTGGAAAAATTGAAAACTTTGTACCGGGGAGACAGGACAAATCCGGGCATTTTTCGATTCCGCAAACGCTATACGGACGCAAAGCAGAAGTAGCAACATTGATGGCTGCGTTTGAGCGTGTAGCAGGGGGTAGCAGTGAACTCATGCTCATCTCTGGTTATTCAGGGATTGGAAAGACGAGTGTCGTCAATGAAGTTCATAAACCGATTGTGGGAGCAAGGGGTTATTTCATTGCAGGCAAGTTTGACCAGTTCAAGCGCAATATTCCCTATGCATCGTTGATTCAGGCGTTCCAATCTTTAATTCAGCAATTACTCACCGAAAACGAAGCCCAAATTCAAGTTTGGAAAGAGAAACTCCTAACTGCGTTGGGAGAGAATGGACAGGTCATTATCGATGTTATTCCAGAAGTCGAACTAATTATTGGAACTGTGCCATCTGTGACACAACTGGGTGCGGCTGAATCTCAAAATCGTTTTAATCGCGTTTTTGGGCAATTTATTGGCGTATTTACAACCCAAGACCATCCTCTGGTTGTTTTCTTGGATGATTTGCAGTGGGCAGATTCGGCATCACTGAACTTAATTGAGCTATTGATGACGGATAGCGATGCCTACGGCGGCAAGCTACGCAAATATCTATTATTAATTGGAGCATACCGCGATAACGAAGTGTCACCCACCCACTCGCTCATGCTCAGTTTGGACAAGATTCAATCCTCTGGTGCGGTGGTAAATAACATCGTCTTAGCACCGTTGCAGTTAACGGATGTGGAAGCATTAATTAGCGACACGTTGAAGAATCATAGAGAATATAGCAACCCGTTAACAGAATTACTATTACACAAAACTGCTGGTAATCCGTTCTTCTTAACGCAACTGCTCAAAACCCTGTACCAAGAAGACTTGTTAACTTATGATTTCCATTCCGGGAAGTGGGAATGGAATATCCAACATATTCAAGCGATCGGCATCACTGACCTGAATGTGGTTGAACTGACGGCGAGAAATATTTGTAAACTGTCACCAGAAACGCAAAAAGTCCTCAAACTCGCTGCTTGTATTGGCAGCACGTTTAACTTAGAAGTATTGGCGATCGTTAATGAAGCATCTTCTTTAACAACTGCGGCGCAGTTGTGGTCAGCCCTACAAGCTGGGTTAATTCTGCCGTTAAATCAGGATTACAAAATTCCTTTAGTGTTTAGTCAGGAAGATTCAGGCGACGTTACCTTAACTGATGTCAAGGTTGACTACAAGTTTTTACACGATCGAGTACAGCAAGCGGCGTATTCTCTGATTCCCGATGAGCAGAAGAAAGCAACGCATCTGAAAATTGGTCAATTACTGCTGCAAAATACTACACCAGAAGAACGCAAAGAAAATATATTTACTTTAATTAATCAACTCAATTACGGTACTGATTTACTGGTATCGGAAACAGAAAAATATCAACTTGCAGAACTCAATCTGATCGCAGGTCAGAGAGCCAAAGCCGCCACAGCGAATGATTCCGCGAGTAAATATTTGCAAGTTGGTTTGGGACTATTAGTAGAAGAAAGCTGGAAATGTGAATATGAACTGACATTAGCATTGCACTCAGAAGCAGCAGAGGCAGCTTTTTTGAGCGGTGATTTTGCCGGAATGCAGAGATTTGTTGAGATAGTACAAAACTGCGCTAAAACGCTGCTCGACAAAATTAAAGTTTATGAAGTCCAGATTCAAGCTTACGTATCGCAGACCAAGCTATTAGAAGCAGTTAATACAGCGTTAGAAGTTTTAAAGCTGTTAGGGGTAGAGTTTCCCCAAGAGCCTAACCCGTCAGATATTAGGCAAGCATTAGGGGAAACTGCGGCAATTTTCAACGAGAAGCGAATTGAGGATTTAATTGAACTGCCTCAAATGAGCGATCCTTATAAATTAGCAGCTATTAGACTTTTATCAAGTATCTTTGCTGCTGTATATCTTGCGGTTCCACAACTATTGCCTTTGACGGTGTGCAAACAAGTACAATTATCCGTCCAATATGGTAATGCCTCGGTATCTCCCTTTGGTTATGCCAATTATGGTCTTCTGCTTTGTGGAGTTGTGGGAGATATTGATTCAGGTCATCAGCTTGGTCAATTAGCTTTAAATCTAGTATCAAAGTTGAATGCTCAAGAAATCAAAGCCAAGACAGTTGTCATCGTAAATATATTTACCCGACATTGGAAAGAGCATCTCAAAGAAACATTAGAGCCTTTCATGTCAGCTTACGCTAGCGGAATGGAGACGGGAGATTTAGAATGGGCTGCTTTTGGTCTAATAGTATACTCCTATTGCGCTTACTTTAGCGGCAAAGAATTGACTGGACTGGAAACAGAGATGGCAACTTACAGAGATGCTATTTATAAAATTAAGCAAGAAACAGCACTGAATTTTCAAGAAATTTATTTGCAGGCTGTCTTAAATTTACTCGGAAGAAGTGAAGATCCCTGTCGTCTTCAGGGTGAAGCCTACGACGAGGAAATCAGGTTGCCCCTGCACCTGCAAGCAAATGATAATTCGGGAATTTTCTACTCATATTTGAACAAACTTTTACTTTGTTATTTGTTTGAAAACTACTCTCAAGCAATTGAGCATACTGCTATAGCAGAGAAGTATTTAGGTGCAATGGTAGGATTGCCTGTTATTCCTATCTTCCATTTCTACGATTCTTTGGTGTGGTTAGCAGTGTATTCTGATACTCCACAATCAGAGCAACAGGGCATTCTTGACCGAATACAAGCTAATCAAGAAAAAATGCAAAAATGGGCGCATCATGCCCCAATGAATTATTTACACAAATTCTATTTGGTAGAGGCAGAACGGCATCGAGTTTTAGGCGAAAAAATTGAAGCGATCGAGATGTACGATCGCGCGATCGCATTTGCCAAAGAAAATGAGTATATCAACGAAGAAGCGATCGCTCACGAACTCGCGGCTAAATTCTATTTGTCGTGGGGTAAAGAAACGATTGCCCGCCCCTACATGACAGATGCTTACTATGCTTATAGCCATTGGGGTGCTAAAGCTAAAGTCAAAGATTTAGAAGCACGCTATCCGCAATTAATTGTGCGGTCAAACACAGAAAAACTAGAAACAAATTATAAAGAACTGACACTAGACACCTCTACGACTAGCGGAGGCGGTCAAATTCTTGACTTGATGACGGTAATGAAAGCTTCACAAGTCTTGTCAGAAGAAATGATGCTGAGTCGCTTGCTCGAAAAACTGATGAAAAATGTCATCGAAAATGCTGGCGCTCAACAAGGTTACTTTATTGTCAAGCACGAGAATCAATGGATGCTGGAAGCCGGAGGAATGCTTGAAGGTAAGAACGTTAATGTTGTCGTTAATGGGCAGAATGAGACTGATTCACCTTTACTTCCCGTTGCCTTATTCAACTATGTCGAAAGAACTAGAGACAACCTGGTTTTAAACGATGCTGTGAAAGACCCCCGCTTTGCGGCTGATGTTTATATCGCCACTCACCAATCCAAATCGATTTTATGTCTACCACTGATTCACTCTGGCAAGTTTACTGGTCTTCTTTACCTGGAAAATAATCTTATTCCTGGTGCTTTTAGTTCAGAACGGGTGAATGTGCTGAGTTTGTTGACAGCACAAATTTCGATAGCGATTGAGAACGCCCGTCTCTACACCAATCTACAAGCTTACTCGCAACGACTGGAAGCTAATAATGAAGCTTTGCAAGCATCTGAAACACGAGAGCGAGAAAAAGCCGAACAACTCGAAAAATATCTTGGCAAACTGCAACAAACCCAGGCTCAACTTGTGCAGACCGAGAAAATGTCAAGCTTAGGGCAACTGGTAGCTGGCGTTGCTCACGAAATCAACAATCCAGTCAATTTTATCTTTGCCAACCTGACTCATGCCAACGCTTACACCCAAGAGGTGCTAAAATTGCTGGAACTTTACCAAAAACATTACCCATCTCCCCATCCAGAAATTCAGTCAGAAGCTCTAGCAATTGATCTGGAATTCCTGCTGGAAGACCTGCCTAAACTACTGTCTTCTATGCGGGTTGGAGCAGACCGAATTCGGCAAATTGTCGCTTCGCTACGAAGCTTCTCACGCATGGACGAAGCCGAAATTAAAGCCGTTGATATTCATGAGGGCATTGATAGTACCATAATGATTCTGCAACATCGCTTCACAGAAAAGTCAGATCGTGTCGGTATTGAGCTTGTTAAACACTACGGCAAGCTACCCCAAGTGGAATGCTATGCAGGGCAACTCAATCAAGTGTTTATGAATGTGTTGAGTAATGCGATCGATGCTTTGGAAGAGTCATTAATGGACAATCAAGGACAAATAACAACTCCAACTATTACTATTTACACTGAACAAATTGATGCCGATCGAGTCGAAATTCGCATTGCAGACAATGGTATAAGTATACCGGAGTCTGTTCGGCGACGCTTGTTCGATCCTTTCTTTACCACAAAACCTGTGGGCAAAGGGACAGGTATGGGTTTATCGATTAGCTACCAAATTGTCACTGAAAAACATGGTGGTTCACTCTCTTGCACCTCAGAACCCGGTGAGGGAGCAGAGTTTCAAATCCGCATTCCAATTTGCCAAGAAGTCAGCAAGAAGGTTGCTGTTAGTGTGTAGAGGCTGAAATATCACTCTTTGGATGAACCAAAAATCCCACGGCTTAAACCGTGGGAATGTCAACTTAGGGAACTCCAAAAAATAAATTATTCAATTTGTCTACTCAACTAGACTTCTTTCTTCCTTGTCCCCCTTGTCCCCCTTGTCCCTCTGCGACGGAATATTTTTTTACTTGGAAATCCCTTATCTCCTTTCCTACTCTCTTTAACGGACACCAGCAGTTTCTAAAGACAAATCTTGAAACATTGGGGTGCTGAGGTAACGTTCGCCGAAGGAAGGCTGAATCATCACAATTAAACGTCCGGCATTTTCTGGGCGTTTACCGACTTGAATGGCGGCACACAAAGCTGCACCAGAGGATATTCCAGATAATAAGCCTTCTTCTTTTGCCAAACGTCGCCCATAAGCGATCGCTTGTTCGTCGCTGACTCTAATTACTTCATCAACTAATTCCAGGCGGAGAACGTCTGGGATAAATCCCGCACCAATGCCTTGAATCTTATGTGGCCCGGCTTCACCACCGGAGAGAACAGGGCTATTGCTGGGTTCAACTGCGATCGCCTTAAAAGTCTTCTTGCGCTGTTTGAGTACCTCTGCAATGCCAGTAATCGTCCCACCAGTCCCTACCCCAGCAATGACGATATCCACTTCTCCATCTGTATCCGTCCAAATTTCTTCGGCGGTAGTTTCTTGGTGAACTTTCGGATTAGCAGGGTTGCGGAACTGTTGCAGCATAAAAGCATTAGGAGTATTAGCTACAATTTCCTCAGCTTTGCGAATAGCTCCCCGCATTCCTTCCGCGCCTGGTGTCAACTCTAAAGACGCGCCATAAGCTCTCAGCATAGCGCGTCGTTCTTGGCTCATCGTCTCTGGCATTGTCAAAATCAAACGGTAGCCACGCGCTGCTGCTACCATCGCTAGAGCAATTCCTGTGTTACCCGAAGTAGGTTCAACTAAAATGGTTTTTCCAGGGGTAATTGAGCCAGCCGCTTCTGCTGAAAGTACCATACTTAACCCAATGCGGTCTTTCACCGAAGCTGCTGGGTTCATCCCTTCTAATTTGACAACTATCCTTGCTACTACTCCCTCAGTTTGAGGAATCTTGTTTAGTTGAACTAAAGGAGTTCGTCCAATTAATTCTGTTATGTCTTGAGCAATCCGCATTATTTAACTCCTAGAATTCTAAATCTTAGTACAAAGTATTTACTTGTAACAATAAGCTCGGATGTATTTAATTTACAGTTTAATGTCAATGAGTGCATATACTCTGTATTCTAACTAAACTACAAAATATGAAAGTTTAGGAAGAACTTTTATCAGACGCTCTCATTCTTATATTTTACCATTTGGAATTGCTGACTGTTGTCTCTCAGGCTAAGATAAATTTTTATAATTCTGTATATATGAATAATTTTTATTGTTATTTTCCATTTGTCATGAAAACATAATTCACTTTCAAAATATTTAATTGTTTTTATTAATTTATTAGTTTATCTTTATCAAGAGACATTGATATTTTCTTCTGAGTGCAGGTTTTGTCTAGCAAAACTAACATCTAAAACAGTTCTAAAGTATTGCCTACATTGCTTTTAGGTTGAGTACAAAAATACCAGAACCCCACTTCAAAAACACTAGAACCCCGTCTCAAAAACACTAGCACCCATACCCCAAGAAATTTTTATAAGGCTTATCAGATGAAGATTACAGGCTTTGAGTACTATTCTAATGAATTTAATAATCTTAACGGGGCTGGGGTAGACTGTTTTGTGGAGAGCGGCTGATATAAATCGTATAGGATTTACGCAGAGATTCCCCTCTACCCCCCAACATTCCTGAGCGAAAGCTGAGTGAACTAGGGGGGACTTCTTAATCTCCCTTTTGAGAGTAAGATGAAACGAGATTCCCGATCTAAGTGCGTTCTTTCTGATTGAATAATCCTACGTTTTGCGAAAAGTTTGGTAACTTTTTATTGGTAAGTAGTCAGTGGTAATTAGAAAAAAAGCTGACAACTTATGATTGTGAAAATTACCGTTTACACATATTTTAATATCAAAACTGTTTGAGATAAACAGCAAAGGATATTTTCTTACTGGGTGCAGACTACCTAGCAAGGGAGAGCCAAGATGAAAGCAAAAGTTTTAAATGTCCTTACAGTTTGTGTAGTTACCTTAGCAATGCTTTCTCCAGGGCTAGTAGTATTTGGCATAATTTGGGAGCGACATCTGGACTTAGTAAAATCCCACAATTTAGCTTACGAAGTTAACAAGACTACTAAAAATTCTCCCGCTTTGGCTCCCCAGATAGAGGTTACACATTCCCCTCAGACTAGCATCCAATCCTCTGATCGTAATGTGATTCATCAAATGCTGACTGTTGCTGAAAAATATAAATTTGCCGCTATTTTGCAATGGTTCTTCTTGTTAACCCCTATTTGTGTTGGGTTAGGCATTCTCTTTTATGACAGATATCTTGTACATCGTGCGGCTGTTTTAAAAGAACAAGTTGAAATGTTAGAAAGACTGTGGCGGCAAAGTATCGAACAGTAACCAATTCACTATTTACTTACTAAAATCAACAGAAAAACCATGTCAGAACAACGCCAACAATTGTATTTTAACCTGATTGATGAATTGCTCAAATGTCCTAATGGTCAAGAACCACAAGTTTTAGAATCTAAGCCAGAGTTGATTGATTCTGGTTTCGTAGAGACAATGTTACAAGTGGCAACTATGTTTGCCCATGAAGGCAATCAAGACGGTGCCAAGTTTTTATTTTTTGTTGCGCGTGAGTTAGCTAAAGAACTGGGTTTATACCCAGAAGTTCCAAATACCAAAGTAGAAAATCCTGAAGTCGCAAATAAGGAGTAAAAATGTTGTTGACTTCAACGGATGCGGGGCAAATAGCTTTAGAACTGCTCATGGCAGATTGGAATATTTCAGAAGAGAATCGGGAGTGGTTCACAATCTTTAACTCTCGTCTGATTGGCGAGACTTGGTACACTGTAGAATTAGGTGTAGAAGGATTTCCTGATAGATGGTTTATCCAAGTATATGATACTGGAGCTTGCGATCCAAACTATACATTTATATCACCAATTCGTGGTTCTGAAGGATTTACAGATTTTGGAAATGTGCCGGATATCATAGCAGAGGTTTTAGTTTGTGAACGCAATGCTCGATAATAATTAAAAATTTAATATTTGTAATTCAAATAAAATGTCCTAACCAAATACATTTTATTTGAATTCATGATTTTTGATATCAAAGTTTTGGCAGCAAGGCTACTTTGATATCAAAAATCAATATAAAGATGCTTTACGCAAATCGGAGGTGATACCAAATAGGTACACCTCTTTTTTCTGTAATATTTAATATTTTATTTAAACCTAACAAGGTATTTTGTCATATTTAATTGATAAAATTATGTTATATTAAATAGCGTGATGGACGCTACAGAAATATCAGTTCCAATGATTGCTGAAGATATCTTAGCCAAAGAATTCACAAGAGTCCTCAACCACTACTACCCAAAAGTTGGGGAATTACTAGATGGGTGTCATGTGAAAGTCATCACCTGTTTTTGGGGACGACCTGCTAGACGCTTGCAATATATAGGAATTTATTGCTCTGCCGAAATGATTTCCTGTGTGCAAGCCCACAAAGAAATACTCAGAGAAGTAGCAGGCAACATGGGTCTAGTGCAGGTAGTTTGCATGAATGCCAAGCGATTATTGCGCGATCCGATGTCGAAGCTCAAAGAAAACAATCCACGCCTATGGTTGGAGTTGCAGTGGGTTGCAACTTAGTCATTTATCGCATTAGTTGAGAGAAGTAAAATGTCTTTGTAGTAAGGACTTTAGTCCTCAAATATCTTCAAATATTTAAGCACTAAAGTGCTTACTACAAACGTATCAACCATTAGAATAGCCAGCACAAAGTATCAACGCAAGTAATGAAAACTGGAATTTTCTGCAATTACGATAATTATCACCAAGATGCTCGTCGTGCCATGTTTGAGCAAGTCGCGCTGGTAAAACAGGCAGAAAGCTTAGGTTTTCAGTCAGCCTGGGTGAGCGAACATCATTTTAGTGAATCCAATCTTAGCCCGTCTATGTTGCTGTTAATGGCACACTTGGCGGGAATGACTTCAAGTATCCAGTTGGGCACGGCGGCGGTGTTACTGCCATTCCATAACCCGATTCGGGTGGCAGAGGATATCGCCACTCTAGATAACCTGTGCAATGGACGATTATTATTTGGGGTTGCTAAAGGCGGCCCCTTTCCTCAACAAAACAAGCATTTTGCGACACTCCCAAGTGAATCCCGTCCCAAGATGCTAGAAGCGATCGCACTAATTCAAAAGCTGTTATATGAAACTGATGTATCATTTAATGGCAAGTATTATCAATGCGATCGCTTAACCATTTACCCCAAACCATTGCAGAGGCAAATTCCGGTGTATGTTGCCACTGGAGGCGATGACGGTATCGAACTTGCTGCTAAACATTCCTTCAGCTTAATGGGTGGGCCGCCATTCTCCCTACCAAGATTGAAGGATACTGTTGCTAAATATCGAGCCTTAAATTCTAGTGGTGCAGAAAACTTCGTGCTGGCACGCTTTTTTTATGTTGGCAAAACATTTGATGAAGCAGTGAGTGAGGCATTGCCTTTCATCCGCCAATTTAGTCAGAAAATGAAAGCTAATTCGGCTCAAATATTGCAGAATAGTGCGAATCCCAACCAAAAACCATTCGATCGCACAAACATTTGTTTCGACGAAGATTATTTGATTGAAAACTCAATCATTGGTGATGTGGAGACTTGTCGAGACAAAATCAAGAAATTTCAGGACGAATTAAATTTAAGTACCCTAGCCCTCAAACCCTCGTCTGCGGATTTGCAAAAAAACCTGGAGAGTTTGACGCGCTACAACCAAGAGGTGCGAAGTTATGTCTTCTAAACTATACCAGCTTCCTCCTGATGATTTACCTCCTGCTGAGGTAACGAAACAGGATGGAATGTTGCAAATGGAGCTAGAACAGTCTACTGGTAGATGCTTTTTTCTAGCTTGCGATCGCATTACGCGAGTTTTGTTGTCTAATTGTCAGTGGTATCTCACAACAAATACCACCATCCTAACATTAATTGTTGACTGTCCTGACATAGTATCTTACTGGCATATCGTCAGCAATATTGCCCAGTTGGGTAATAGGTTAGAACGGTTTGCTAGCAATGGCAAAATTCGCGTTTATCCGCCATTTGGAAAAGGGATGCCGTTTGAAATCAGCGTAAATGAAATATCTGCTTATCGAGATTGGCTGTGAGGTAAATAGGCACACTCAGGGAATCACACAAAATATAGCTGATTCATCCTTATTACACCCTGTACTTCTAAAGTGCGGGGTGTAGCAATTTTAGAAGAGTTACAATATTGTCTGTGTTTTCTTGTTATTTCAGATAACTCAAAGTGTATGCGCTGGCAACCCATAGATAATTTACCGCAACATTGGCAACAATTAGCTAGTTCAGAACTACCACCATTAGTTACTGTTTGGAATGAACAAGCTGACCGCCTTCGTAACTCTGGTGCATTCAAAATTTTTATGGAAAAGATGCGCCGAGAAATAGCGATTGAAACCGGAATTATAGAGCGGCTATACACAATTGACCGAGGTATTACCCAATTACTTATTGAGCAGGGTATTAATGAGGCGCTAATCCCACATGGAGTTACAGACCGACCTATTAAGCAAGTTGTAGCTTTGATTCAAGATCAAGAAATGGCTATTGAGGGATTATTTGATTTTGTAGGTGGTCAACGTTATCTTTCAACGTTTTATGTTAAAGAACTGCATCAGCTGCTTACCAAAAATCAGACTCATACAGAAGGGTTAGATCAATCCACAGGAAAAATTACTAGTGTTCCTCTAATCCGAGGTGATTGGAAGAAGTGGCCTAATAATCCATTGAGAACAGATGGTTCCATTGATGAGTACTGTCCACCAGAACAGGTAGCATCTGAGATGGATAATCTCATTCAATGGCATCACCAGCATCAAGAAAACCAAGTTGCGCCAGAAGTTGAAGCTGCATGGCTACACCATCGATTTACTCAAATTCATCCATTTCAAGATGGAAATGGGCGAGTTGCTCGCTGTCTTGCTAGCCTAGTTTTTATTCAGGCTAGATGGTTTCCTCTTGTACTTACTCGTGATGATCGTTCAGCTTATATTGCATCTTTAGAACAAGCAGATCAAGGCGAACTTTCTGGTTTGATTCACTTGTTTGCTAAAAGTCAGAAACAGTCATTTATCCGCAGTCTTGGGTTGTCAGAACAAATCCTGTCAGAAACAAGGCAGACTCGTACTATCCTTGCATCTATTACTGATAAACTTAAACAGCGTCAGTTATCGTCCATTCCAGAACGATGTCAAAAAGCTGAGAGATTTGCCGAAAATTTGTTTAACATAGCATCTAATCACTTGCAAAATCTTTCTGAAGAAATCAAGCTATCTGTACAAAATTTAGTAGAAGATACTCAACTTTTTACAGTATCAGCTTCAGCCGGGGACGAGCGTTCATATTATCATCGCTATCAAATTGTGGAGACAGCAAAACAGCAAGGTTACTTCGCCAATGTCCAAAGCTATCACAGTTGGGTGCAATTGGTTATTATAGTAGAAAAAATACCGACAGTAATATTGTTGTCATTTCATGTTCTGGGACGGGAATATTTAGGCTTACTGGTATGTTCTGTATGTGCTTATCACAGGGATGAGACAGAAGAAGGCGATCGCAATATTAGTGATATTCAACCATTAACAGAATCACCATTTCAATTTTCTTATGCAGATGAAGAAGATAACTTGGTAAACCGTTTCAATGAGTGGCTAGAAGAAGCTACTATTACAGGACTTGAATACTGGAATAGTAGCCTATAACTTAATGCAGCAAAGCTTATGGTAAAAGTTTATAAATTTAAACCCGGTTTTACCCAAAGCTTTGCCAAAATTATGATGTTTACTTACGCCAAAATCGCCATTCCAGAAGGAGGTAAATCAATTCGCACCGTTGCGCGACGGTCGTGATGATGTTGCACAACTACAGTTTGATTCTGCTGTAGATTGCGTAAATCGGCATCGCTCCAATCACTTTTGTATAAAAAAGTCATTTCTGAATCTTGAGGATGCATGTAAGTATCTACAGTCACTTCTGCACCCCGATTTTCTAAGCCGTTGGTATTCAGTACCATCAACACTTCTGTGTCAAATAAAACTTGTGACCAAGCAACTAATTCGCCTTGTCCGGGAATCGAGAAGGGAGAGTTATAAAAGGATGTTTCGCGCAGATAGTGATGTCCACGGCGCAATGCTTTACCAATTTTATCGTGACTGTTGCGAATTCGGGCGATCGCAGCTATTCGCAAATAGGTAGGATGGTCGATATCGAAGAAATGACAGTCTGCTGTTTGAAATGCGCCAAAAGCACCGCCAAACATCGCTTCTTTGATATATCTATCTTCGGCAAACCTTCCACCTTCTATGCTGTAATCGTGATAACCTTCATTCCCATCAAAAGCCTGTTCTGTTCCATAATAAATAGCAGGGATTCCTGGGATGGTTAATTGCACACCAACAGCATGAGCAACTTGCTCATAAAGATGAGGCACATTACTGTATGCGGCAAATCGCTGCTTATTAGTATCGTCATCTAAGATGGAGACATGATATGTCCCAATTTGGCGATATTCTCCAGCGAGATGGTTTTCGCTATACAAATCGAAAAATTGCTTGGGATGTACTAACCCTTTGGCGAATGCAGCTAATTCATTCGGGGTTTGTACGTTATCTAATACAGCACTAAGGTTGCGAGCAATAATGTCTATATAAGCACCAGCCATACTACCGGAGGTTATTTCCCCAGTGAGTAAAAAGTTTTCTTTACCAATAGATTCGGCGTATTCACGAATAGCTGTGCAGAATTTGCGGGAATCTTCAGGAGAAACGTGTTTGAGGCTATCTATCCGCAAGCCATCGCAGTCAGAAAGAGCAATCCAATATTGATAAACTCTGGCTAAGGCTGCAATTACATCGTTTCTGTTGAACCAGTTATCAGAATTCTGGTCGTATGTTACATCTAGGATTACATACATCCTGCGATCGTGGGCAGCATCAATTAAATCTCTTAAATCTTGACGAGTCCCAAAGTGGGGGTCAATATTTAAGAAGTCTTGGATGCGATCGCTATGGTAAGCTTCTAAGTCAGAACGTTGTTGCCAAGGTGGGTTAATCCACAGCGTTGTTACTCCCAATCGTTGCAAGTAGTCTAATTTACTCTTAATTCCTCTAAGAGTACCACCTACAAACTTTGTCCCTGCTGCCATCCAGTTGGCTTTATCTTTAACCTGGAATCTTACAGGATTGGTGTGGTCAAAAAGCTCCCTTTGATTTTCATTATCGTCACTGAATCTATCTAATATCAATTGGTACAAAAACTGGTCGCGCCAACTGATAGGACTCGGATAAACTCTCCCTCGTGGTTTCAGGTCTGTTTCGGAGAGTTGTTGGGGTGTCAATTCTTCAACTTTAGCCATGAGGATTTACGCACTGAGAGGAAAATGGCAGTATCCATTTTCTATGTTAGAAAAAATACTGATAATTTTCATGAACCCACAGAGGGATTTAGTAAATCAATGACTTAATTTTGTGATGATAGGCTTTAAAATTACCTATCTCTTCCTTTGCGTCCTTGGCGTCCTTGGCGGTTCGTAAAAAAATTAAATATTCCTCAAGCGTAAAAAAATTAGCGTTGACAAATTTTTAAGTTTTCAATTAGCCACGCATACCACTTCTCTAACCCAGTACCAGTAGTTGCAGAAACCTGAAAAATCTGAATTTGGGGATTGATTTCTATAGCATAATCTATGCACTTTTGAACATCAAAATCTACATAAGGCAGCAAATCAATCTTAGTGAGAATCATGATGTTACTCGCACGGAACATGTGTGGATATTTTATCGGCTTATCTTCTCCCTCCGTGACAGAAAGAATCACAACTTTTGCCAGTTCTCCCAAATCAAATAAGGCTGGACAAACCAAATTTCCCACATTTTCAATCATCACAACAGAATTCAGAGGCGGATTCAGTTCTTGTAAACCTCTCTCTATCATTGAGGCATCTAAATGACAGCCTGTTCCGGTGTTAATTTGGATAACTTTAGAACCTGTTTCTTTAATTTTTTTGGCATCATTAGCAGTTTCTTGGTCGCCTTCAATGACACTAATAGATAATTGATGTTTTAAATCATTGATAGTTCGTGTCAAAAGAGTTGTTTTCCCTGAACCGGGAGAACTCATTAAATTTAAGGCGAGAATATTTCGCCCTTTGAACCATCCCCGATTTTGGGCAGCTAGCAGGTTATTTTTTGCTAATATATCTTGTTCTAAAGATATCGTTGTATTGTGTATTTTGGCATGAATTTCAGGAGCTTCTATATGAGTATCATGACTGTGGGAATGAGTGATGATAGTTCCATCTGGTAAGGTATGAGTATGATGATGTTCAGCTTCATCTATTTCTAGATTGATAATTTTAGTTTCGCCATCATCAGAACAACCGCAGGTTACACACATAATTCCTCTATTTCTATTTCTTTAATTTTCAGTTCTTCACCATTAATCAAATCTAATTGCACGCTACCACAGCTACAAATACCAAATGGTTTATCTAAAGAAATTTCTGCACCGCATTGGCGACATTTTGCTAAACCTGTGATTTCTAAAATTTCTAATGTCGCCCCTTCTAAAAGTGTGCCTTGAGTGCAAATATCAAAACAAAATCGGATAGCATCGGGCATAATAGCTGAAAGTTTACCGATTTCTAATAAAACTCGCTGTACTTTTGCACCTTTGGCGTGTTCAGTTACAATTGCCACAATATTTTGAGTAATTCCAAGTTCGTGCATACTATAAAATCTATTAAATGTACTTCCAAAGCAAACAGTGATGCAACAACTTCTCTATTTTTATCTCTCTGTGTCGCGCCAGTTGCTTCTCCCAGGGGGAGACGCTGCGCGAACAAGTCGGGGAACCCGCCCAACGCACTGGCAACTCTATTGCCTCTGTGGTTCGTTTATTAGATAAACTATTTCTCGTAAATCCCAAAAATTAACAAATTCGTGGCAATTGGTCGCCTACCAACATATCAACAATTCTTTCAGCACCAAAAACTGTTTTTAACAATACAATACCTGGGGGTGAAGAAATAACTTCGCCAATAATACAAGCATCTTTTCCTGCTGAGTGAGATTTCATAGCTGATAAAACATTATCAGCATTCTGTTTTGGAACCACCACAACTAACTTACCTTCATTAGCTAAATACAATGGGTCTAAACCAAGAATTTCGCAAACTCCGTTGACTTCTTCCCGTACTGGAATAGAGTCTTCATAAATACGAATTCCCACATTAGAACTGAGGGCAAATTCATTTAAGACTGTGGCTAAACCACCACGTGTTGCATCTCGCATAGCATGAACTTGGGGACAGACATGGAGAATAGTTTCTACTAAACTATGCAACGGCTGACAGTCGCTTTCAATATCAGTTTCTAAAGCTAATTCTCCACGGGCAATTAAAATTGCTGTCCCATGATTACCTATTTCACCATTAATTATTATTGCATCTCCAGGCTTAATATTGTGGGCAGAAATGTTAACTCCTCGTGGGATGATACCAATACCAGCAGTATTAATAAAGAGTTTATCGGCAGCACCTCGATGTACAACTTTTGTGTCACCAGTAACAATTTGAACACCAGCTTTTTCTGCGGCTGCTTTCATGCTGGTTGCGACACGGCGTAAGGTTTCTACAGGTAATCCTTCTTCTAAAATTACGCTACAAGTTAGATATAAAGGTTTAGCACCACTGACAGCTAAATCATTAACTGTACCGTTTATGGCTAATTCTCCTATATCACTACCTGGGAAAAATAAAGGGTCTACAACATAAGAATCTGTTGTAAATGCAAGCCTGTCTCCTTGTTGGAGGAGAGGGGCTAAATTTAAGCTGGCTTGGTCTTCTAGTTGTGAGAGAATTGGATTATCAAAACTACTAACAAAGATATCATCTATTAAATCGCGCATGGCTTTACCACCACTGCCATGTGCGAGAGTTATATGAGTATCTCGCACTTTACCTTGGCGATAGCGGGCTTGTTCAATTTTCTGGAATAGAGGATTTTTTATTGAGTTTTGGGGGGGAATATTCATACTTAAAGGATTTTTTTAAACGCAAAGGTACGCAGAGTATTTGTGAGATGTATTAGTCTGAAAAGAAGCCGCAGGCGGGGAGAGGTTCTTGAGTTATAGTTACTTTTGGTATTGTTCTTTTGGCAATGGTGGAAAGTCGCCCGTATTTGTAATAGGCTGCACAAGCACCTTCGGAAGATACCATGCAAGTACCGATTGGTGTTTCTGGTGTGCAAGCTGTACCGAATACTTTGCACTCCCAAGGCTTTAAGACTCCTTTGAGAATTTCTCCACATTTACAAGCTTTATGGTCGGCTACTTTGAGATTAGGAATGGTAAATTTAAGTTCGGCATCAAATTGAGCATATTCTGGTTTAATTTTTAATCCTGAATAGGGGATGTCACCTAAGCCGCGCCAATCAAAACTATCTCGGACGGTGAAAACTTTATTTATGGCTTGCAGTGCTACTGTGTTCCCGCTTTTTTGGACAATTCGGTTATATTGATTTTCGACTTCGCAACGATTTTCTACTAACTGTTGCAATAGCATCCAAATTGATTGCAGAATATCTAAGGGTTCAAATCCTGAAACGACAATTGGCTTATTATATTGTTGAGAAATAAATTGGTATGGGTCAGTGCCAATTACCATGCTGACATGTCCAGGGCCAACAAATCCGTCGAGTTGCAAATCGGGATTATCTAATAGTGCTTTGAGGGCAGGAATCACAAGGACGTGATTGGAAAACATACTAAAGTTATGAATTCCTTCGGCTGCTGCTTGCAGAATGGTGAAGGCGGTGCTGGGGGCTGTGGTTTCAAAGCCTAATGCGAAGAAGACTACTTGTTTGTCGCGGTTATCTTTGGCAATTTGTAAACTATCTAGGGGAGAGTACACCATACGGATGTCTGCACCTTGTGCCCTAGCTTGCAGTAAAGTGGTTTTGGAACCGGGAACTCGCATTGCGTCGCCAAAGGTGGCAAAAATGACGTTATGATTTTGAGAGATTGCGATCGCATCATCTAATCTCCCTTTTGGCATAACGCATACTGGACAACCAGGCCCATGAATTAGTTCGATGGTTTGGGGTAAGATTTCTTCGATACCATATTTAAAGATGGAATGGGTATGTCCACCACATACTTCCATGATTTTGATGGGTTTTTCTAGCTGGTGGCATAATTTGGCGATTTCGCGGCGGATGGCTTCTGCTTTTTCTGGTTCGCGGAATTCGTCAACATATTTCATAAGGATTTGGGAATAGTTAATTTTGCTTTTGTGGTAGGGAGTTTTTTTAACGAACCGCAAAGGACGCAAAGGGCGCGTTCGCGTAGCGTCTCGTAGAGAAGAAAGAAAGAAAGGCGTGAGTTTTAAACTCTTTCTCTGTGTCCTCTGCGCCTCTGCGGTTCGTTAAGTACTAATCCCTGCTTGTGCTGCTGCTAATTCTTGAAATAGTTGCAATGTTTCCGTCGCTTCTTGTTCGTTAATTCGATTCATGGCAAAGCCAACATGCACTAGCACCCAATCACCAATACAAGCTTCGGGGGGATGTTGTTCATCTACGATACAAGCAATATTTACTTCGCGCTTAACACCAGCAATGTTAACTATGGCTAATTTATGGCTAACGTTGGTAATTTCTACAATTTGTCCGGGGATTCCTAAACACATTTTTTTATTTTTTAAGATAAACGAACCGCAGAGGAGCCAGTGCGTTGGGCGGGTTCCCCGACTTGAAGCACCTGGCGTCGCGCAGAGAACGCAGAGAGAATTATTTGTGAGGCAAAGTTCCTAAATATCAACACTCTTGTATTAATTGTGCGGCTGCAATCACTGCTTGTCCTAAAGATAAGCCGCCGTCATTAGCTGGAACTAAGTTGTGAGTGAGTACTTTTATTCCTAATGGTTGTAATCCTTTGACAACTTGCTCTAACAATATACAATTTTGAAAGACTCCTCCTGTTAGGGCTACCTGATTAATCAGATTTTCTTGACAAAGATATTTAACCATTTCCACAATCGCATTAGCTAAACCTTTGTGAAATTTGGCAGCTATAACTGGTTGGGGAATCTCCTGCTGTAAGTCATTAAGCAAGGCTTGCCACATTGGCCGCGGGTCTATACAATAAATACTATCTGAAAAGCTAAAACTAAAAGGATAGATTAGCGTTTCTTTATCATTATTTAAGCTGCTAACATCTACTATAGCTTCAAGTGCGATCGCAGCTTGTCCTTCATAGCTACATTCATCTCTATAAATACCCATAGCCGCAGCCATTGCATCGAACAACCGCCCCACTGAAGAAGCTGGAGGAGAGTTAATCCCTTTATCCATAAGTTGATTAAGTAGTTTTAGCGGTTTTTTATTCAGAAATTTTACAATTTCTAAATCAGCATATTGTTGTTGGCAATCATCCCAAAGGTTAGAAGCTATTAATTGGGCGTAGGTATTACGCCAAGGCTGATAAATTGCTTGTTCACCACCAATAATTGCTACTGGTTTAAATGTTGCTAGTCGCTGAAATTTCCGATAATCTGCTAAAAGAAATTCTCCGCCCCAGAGTGTACCATCATCACCGTAACCTAAACCATCTAAAGCAATACCTAATACTGGAGGTGAATTTAAAGGAATCCCATTTTCTGCCATACAAGCAGCAATATGGGCGTGATGATGTTGGATTTGATGAATTGGAATTTGATTTGTATCCGCTAGTTTTTTACCAAGTTTGCTTGAGAGATATTCAGGATGTTTATCAATAGCGATTACTTCTGGTTGATGTTCAAATAAATTTAAGTATAAATTTAAAGTCTCTTGATAAGCATTGAAGGCGGGAGCATTTTCTAAATCTCCCAGATATTGAGAGAGAATTGCTTTTCCTTCACGCAATAAGCAGAAAGTATTTTTTAACTCACTACCCATTGCTAAAATTTGTGGTACATTGTCAAATCCCGGTGGTAAACTAATTGGTGCTGGTGCATATCCTCTAGCACGGCGAATTGTTTGAACTTTATCGCCGATAACTCTCATCACTGAATCATCTACCCGATTAATAATCTCTCGATTGTGAAAAAGAAAATAATCAGCGATTGTCCCTAATTTTTCTCTTGCTTCGTCATTATCAATACATTGTGGTTCATCGGCAATATTGCCACTTGTTAAAACGATTGGGCGATTCATCCGCCGCAAAATTAAATGATGTAAGGGCGTATAAGGTAACATGAAGCCAAGGGTATTTTGCCCCGATGCTACCGATGGTGCAATATGAAGAGAGTTAGGAGTTAGGAGGGAGGAGTTAGGAGTAAATGAATTTTCAGCATCTCCATCTCTCCCTTTTATCTGTAGTAAAACAATTGGTGCAGCAGAACTTGTCAATAATTCTTTTTCTTTGGCGTTGACAGGACAATATTGTTCAATTATTTCAATATCTCGTGCCATTAAAGCAAATGGTTTGTGATATCGCTTTTTGCGCTGACGCAGTTTTTGTACAGCAGTTTCTTGAGTTGCATCACAAGCCAGATGAATACCACCTAACCCTTTAATTGCGACAATCTCACCCTTTTGCAACAGGGTACAAACGGCATCAACATCATCCATCATAGAAAACATGGAAGCAGTAACCGATTTACCATCAGCGCGTTCTAACCAAGCTATGGGGCCGCAAACATGACAAGCTACAGGTTGGGCGTGAAATCGGCGGTTTTCAACATCGTGGTATTCCTTTGCACATTCAGGACATATAACAAACGCAGACATACTGGTATTGCATCTGTCGTAAGGAATGGCACGAATAATACTCAGGCGAGGGCCGCAATGAGTACAGTTAGTAAAGGGGTAGCGATAAAAACGGCTGAAAGGGTCGAATATTTCTTTTTGACACTGTGGACAAGTCGCTGCATCAGGAACAATTTCTGTTTTGATTGCACTATTGACACTACTAGAAATCACAAAATTATCAAATTTAAATTCACCTTTATAAGGAGTTCTAATTAGTTGATTAATTTTTGCTAACGGTGGACATTCTGTTTGCAATCTGGCAACAAATTCTGTTATTGCTTCCTCACTACCAGATACCCGAATTAATACACCTTCACCATCGTTACAAACATCTCCATCCAAACCACAGGCTTTAGCCAGACGATATACAGTAGGGCGAAATCCTACCCCCTGAACAGTACCGCGAACTCTAATTTCTTCAGCCGCCATATAAATCTAACACCATTTCTCTGTGAGGCTGCGCCAAATTTTCTTTCTTTCTTTCTTTCTTTGCGGTTCGTTTTTATTTCTTATACTTCAGCCATAATATGGTTTAGTGCATCTTCATACAAAATTGGTATAGCAATCCTATTTGAGTTGTGAAAAATATAGATTAGGAAACGAACCGCTAAGGACGCAAAGGACGCAAAGGAAAGAAAGAAGAAAGAGAGATATAATTTTCACGAATGATTTAGGAGTGCTATATAAGTTTCAACAATTACGAATTACGAATTATTAAACTGCCAGAGCAATATTCGGTTATTTCCAGAATCAGCTATTACTGCTATTTTCCCACAAATTTTTATGCCGTAACACCAATTTAAACTATCTCGTTTAGGTAGTCCGAAATTACGATTTTCACCTTTACTTTGAAAATTTATTTGTCCTGCTAACCCATCTGCCACCGCCCCTTGCAATGATAAAATTGATTCTGGCTTTCTCCATCCTAATAAACGAGAATTAGCAGTATCTGCAACTACTAACCAATCCCCAGCCACCGCCACACCATAGGGCATACTCAAACTACTAGCACTAGGATAATAAACTCCTTGATTCATTTCCACAAAATCAAAGCTTTTTTGTCCTAAAACCACCGCACAAGGGGTATTATTTTCTCTTGGTATTCCCTGCCAAATCATTATCCGATGATTACCTGCATCGCTGACAACCAAATCTTCTCCCCAAAAAGCAATGTCGTGACACCAACGCATACTCGCTGCGGTTGGAGAATCACCGCCGTTTTCGTTACGAGATATCATATCCGGTTGTCCCAAAACTAAATCAGCCGGTTGACCATTTTCAGTTGGTAATTGATGCCAAATTAATAGTCTTCGATTACCAGTGTCAGCAATAAATAGCCGTCCTTGATGATAGTAAACACCATAAGGCCAGTGCATTGTATTAGCAGATGCTTGCTGATTTCCTCGATTTGGTTCATTGTCAGTAAAATTAACTTGTCCTAACACCAAATCTGCTGGAACATTGTTATCTTCAGGTAAGTTTTTCCAAATCAAAACCCGATGATTCCAAGCATCTGCTACAGCTAACCCTTCGCCGCAAGCACAAATTCCAGTTGGTACACTTAAGGTTGCGCTTCCCGGTGTATTTTTAGCATTTTGTCCTTCATGATAAAAATCAGGTTGTCCAATTACCCAATCAGCCGGTTGACTATCTCTTGTGGGTAAATTCTGCCACCCTAATAATCGATGATGTCCGGTATCTGATACCCATAATGGGCCAGTTTCTGATAACAAACAAGCACCACGCGGCCCAAACATATTTGTAGCATTAGCCGCTACAGGTATAACTAATTGTTCTGGTTCAATAATGTTGCCTAAAATTACCTCTGCACCTTGAGGTGATAAAGGCAAATATTGAGAAATTTCTGTTGCTTCTAGCGGTAATTGTGATATGGGATTATTTATGATTGGCATATCCATGAACCGCAGATAGACGCTGATAATTATTTAAAAACATTAATGTTGATTAGCGTGTAACAACAGTAACAGTTTTACATTATATTTTTTTCAAATTAAGTTAAAATCTTTAATCAACCTCGATATTAATTAAGCTTAAAACAATTAAGTTAGCCTTTAGTAACTTTTGCTACATAGCGAATCTTTTGCATGAGTGCGCGATTTACTGAAATGAGAAAGCAAACTGGGATTTGAGAAAGTAAAAGCTTCTTTTGCTTGCGGAAAACACTAAAATGAGTAAATCAAATGACTTTTTGCTTGCGGAAAACACCAAAATGAGTAAACAAACTGGAGTTTGAATAAGTAAAACCTACTTTTGCTTGCGGAAAACACTAAAATGAATAAGCAAACTGGGGTTTGAATAAGTTAAATGACCTTTTGAGAAAGTAATATGCCTTTTTACTTTCTCAAAACACTAAAATCAATACCTGAATTACACAAATGAGAAAGCATTCAGACATTTTGCTTGCACAAAATACTAAAATGAATGTGCGAACTACTGAAATGAAAAAGCAAAGTAGCTGTAATTGACTAATCGCCAAGTATATTTGCTGAAATGTTACCTTTGCATCATCATTTTTGCAGTTTCACAAAAACCTTATCGCCTTTAATCTTGACTTGATACGACTGAAGCGAAATATCAGGCGCAGTTAGGCATTCACCTGTCTCTAATTTGTACTGAAATCCGTGGGAAGGACAGGTAATAATATCATTTTCAACTTTACCCTTTTCTAAGGGAGATCCTAGATGAGTGCAAGAATTACGGTAACATTTTACTGTAGCACCTTGACGATGTAAAATTAGTGAATTACCAGCAAGTTGTACTGCCACTACACTAAATTCAGGAACTTCATCAAGAGTCGCTACTTTCATCCAAGTACAAGTTATTTTTGCAGAGAATGGACTGATTAAACTAGAATTAGCGTTGTTAACAGTAGAACTGTTATTGACTGCCACGACTTTGGTAATTTCGGGGCAATGGTTTTTTATTGCTTGTTCTACTCCCTGAGATAAAGTTAAAGTAGAAGTTGGACAACTACTGCAAGTTCCAATTAATCTAACTTCTACTGTATCTGGTGACTTAATTGCCACTAATTCTACATCCCCATTATGGCTTTTTAAACCTGGGCGAATTTCTTCAAGGGCTGTCTGAATGCGTTGTGAAAGCGGAGGTTTTGGTGGTTTGACTAACTCGTGATACAGTAGCACTGCATACACTAATTCATCTGCAACAGCATGACGCAAAGCTGGCATTGATTCTTGTTTTAGGCTTTTAATCAAATTAGTCAATGCAGCTTTATGCAAAGCTTCAATTGCTCTTTTTAGACCTACTGCTACACACCGTTGGCTTTCATCCCACTCGGATATAATTGCCTCAAAACGATTAATTTCCTGAACTAATTCTTCAAGATTGGGCATGGGGAATTGGGCATTGGGCATTGGTTATTCACAAAGGAAAAATCACTTCGTTTTAAAATCCTTGAACAGGAACGGCATAATCATGCCTGTCACGAAGCTAGATAATATTATTGGTAGATAGAAGGGAATTGGTGCTTGTGCAAGTAACACTAGCAGTAAGAAACCTACAGCAATACCAATAGTAGTTTGCTTGATAAAATACACTGGGTCGCGTAGTAGCTTTCCTTTAAAAAATAACTTGACAGAAAACCATCCTATCTCTAACATTTTTTATCCTAATAATTTTTCAAGAAATTTAAGGCAGCTAGCCCTAAGAGGATGGCAGGAATTACACCCGCAGGGGCAAATAATGCACCAAGCATTGCTGAAAGATGATAGCCTATGTCTTTGCTAGCTAATAGCATTCCACCAATTGCACCGCCGACCATAGACAAGGCTGTGGCGATGATTAGCCAGACGAATTCTGTTGCTATGTTCAGATCGCCATCTGCTAAACTGGTGAGAAAATTTATCACATTTGGGTAAGTAGAAATATCTCTCATGCTGTTTTGTCCGCTACGAATTATGAACTATGAATTGTTTAACTCTGTTTCTACATCTTGTAATGCTTGGACTACTACCTCTGCTTGTGCAATTTGTTGCTGTTCCGTAAATATTTCTAAAGCGTTTTGATAGTAGACACGCGCTTGCAAAAGATTTTGAGGATTACCAGCTTCTGGTTTTTCGTGGTCGTCTGGTAAGTTGAATAGGGCGTTGGCTTTGTTGGAAATTGTGTTAGCGTACTCTAAAGGTGTATCTTTGGGATTACGCACTTTTAGCGCTTCGTCGTAAGCTGCGATCGCACGTAAGTTATTTTCCACAGGATGGGAACTCACTAGGTATTGCAAAGCGTTACCTAAATTGTTCTGCAACATCGCATATTCTCTAGGATGGTCAATCAGAGTAATATGCTTTAGTGCTACTTCAAATGATTGCACAGCCAATCCTTGACGCAAGTATTCCCGTTCCGATGCTAGGGGCATGGAAAGATATGCGATCGCAATATTGTTATACAAAATCGCGTATTCTTGGGGATAATCTTCCCAAGTAAACACCCGTAACGCCTCATGATAAGCCTGGATGCTGTCGGTTATCCGCGCCAAATTGAACGGCACTAGCGACTGCAACACCAGCCCAAAATTCATCTGCGTCTCCGCTACTTCCTCTGGCGCAGCTAATTGTTGTAAAATCGGTAACGCCTCTTCGTAACCGACTTTTGCTTGCATCAACAGTTGGTAATCAGCATCCGGTATTGCCTGTAACGTCCCGGACATGCCCACTTTAGCCCTGGCTTTCAGTAGGGGATACTCCTCACCACACATTTCATAGGCCCGGTAATATAAGCCAACTGCATTTCGCAAGTCTTGGGCAGCTTTGGGCTTTTTTTGAAAACCCTGTGCTATCTCAATCAGCATTTGGATTTTTTCCTCTGCTGTAGCTGACTCTGAAGCAACAGCTGCTACGGCAGCCTTCACTGCTGAATCTGTAATGCTGGGGGTCATAACTCTGCCGTACTCTAGCCAATTGGGAATTGAGTCCAACACCCATGACGCATTTCATCACGGGCCATACTGATTTACGCAGGCTTCGAGTCCTTTAGGCGGAATTCCCCTTTTTCGTTTGAGACTAGGGCCAAAGATTAAGAACTAGGGAATAGGAAAGAAACTTCATCCCCAATGCTCAATGCCCTATACTCAATAAAATACTATAAAACACCCTACTTCTAAAACTCTAGGGGGAAATTGCTAATATTAATGTCAGCTTTAAACACCTAATATTTTTTAAATCCTTTTTGTATCATCGTCGTATACAATTTAAATATTTTTTATTGAATTGCTGACATACATAATATTTAGTGTACTCAAAATAGTTGCCACGGGTTAGTCGTTGTGTAAAATATATTCATCAACTGTAAAACAAGCTCCTTTGAAAACAGACAGTATCTTCTATCGAATTTTTCAGAGTATTCCCAGTACATTCTTTGAACTGATCAACCAACCACCCCAACTAGCTAGTGCTTACCAATTTTCTTCAGTAGAAGTCAAACAACTGGCATTTAGAATCGATGGTGTCTTTCTCCCAAATACGCCAGACTTACCGATTTATTTTGCCGAAGTGCAATTTCAACCAGACAAAAAATTCTACTCACGTTTATTTACCGAAATCTTTAACTATCTTGACAAAACTGAATTAACCAACAATTGGCGGGGTGTTGTCATCTTCCCCAACCGTAGCGTTGATACTGGAGATACCGAAAGATATACAGAATTACTCAACTTCCAACGAGTAACTCGCGTCTATCTCGACGAATTAAGCTCAATTGAGGCATCATCAATCGGTATAGAGACAGTTAAACTCATCATCGAACCCGAATCAACGGCGACAACAAAAGCTGTAGAGATAGTAAACATTGCCCGACAGCAAATTTTAGATGTCGCTACTATTAGAGAAATTATACAATTGATAGAGACGATATTAATCTACAAGTTACCGCGATTGAGCCAGGAGGAGATAGGAAAAATGTTTGGATCAAATGAGTTAAAGCAGACTAGATTTTACCAAGATGTTTTTGCAGAAGGTGAGCAAAAGGGGAAACTAGAAGGTAGGCAAGAAGGTAAGTTAGAAACGATACCCCGGTTATTAGCGTTGGGTTTAAGTATTGAGCAGATAGCTCAAGTATTAGGTTTGGACGAACAAGTTGTTAGGCAAGCTGCACAACCGAAATCCTAAAACAATAAGGTGCGTGAATGATTAACAGTGCGTTTAATAGAGACGATATTAATCAAGTTGCCGCGATTGAGTCAGGAGGAAATTGGAAAAATGTTTGAATTAAATGACTTGAGGCAAACTAGATTTTTCCAAGATGTTTTTGAAGAAGGTAAAAAAGAAGGTAGGCAAGAAGTTTTTGAAGAAGCTAAACAAGAAGGTAAGCAAGAAGCTAAGTTAGAAGTGATACCGCACTTATTAGCGTTTGGTTTCAGTATTGAGCAGATAGCTCAAGCGTTAGGCTTTGACGAACAAGTTGTTAGGCAAGCTGCACAACCAAAATCCTAAAAAAACTGATAGCTGACGGGGTGCAAGACTTTGCACTCCAATATTTTCCTGAATTTGACTTGGTTATTGCATTAAAATCTGACTGCTTAAAATACAATACGGTTCAGTTAAGGGTTATTGGTGTAGATAATTGGTATTTGAAGACGCGATAAATCGCGTCTCTACATGAGGGTTTTTGGCTTATCTGAACTGTATTGGCTTAAAATATTCATCCTTTCGTACAGATTGATACTTGGCAATAATTGTTATTAATAATTTCAGAGCTTTAACCGCAAGAAACTAAGTATGTTTATGTTATTGAATGCGAGGAATTAAAATCAAAAGACAATTTTATTTTTTAAAGATGTTACATATATAACAGACATAGCCCTTTAAAATAATCTTAATCAAACCTAAGCTATTATTAATGATTAATTCTTTTTTAATGAAAGAGAATTAAATAAAAAAATATCTTACTATTGAAAAACAAATATTGATAAACAGGTGAAACTTGGCAAGCATTATCACCTACATCATGCATGGGAAACAATACAAAAATACCTAGCCGATGACTAACGTACTATGGCTACAAGGTGGTGCTTGTTCAGGCAACACCATGTCATTTCTCAACGCCGAAGAACCGACAGTCTGCGATTTAATTGCCGACTTTGGCATCAATTTACTTTGGCATCCCTCCTTGGGGGTGGAACTAGGCAACAACTTACAAACACTGCTGCGGGATTGCATTTCTGGCAAAATTCCCTTAGATATCTTGGTATTTGAAGGCAGTGTTGTTAACGCCCCTAACGGTACTGGCGAATGGAATCGGTTCGCCGATCGCGCCATGAAGGATTGGTTATTAGACCTCGCCAAAGTTGCTCAATTTATCGTCGCGGTGGGAGACTGTGCAACCTGGGGAGGAATCCCCGCCATGTCACCCAACCCCAGCGAATCAGAAGGTTTGCAATTTCTCAAACGTCAAGAAGGCGGTTTTTTAGGGAAAGATTTCGTATCCCAAGCCGGATTACCTGTAATTAATATACCCGGATGTCCCGCCCATCCCGACTGGATTACGCAGATATTAGTTGCGATCGCTACTGGACGCATAGCAGACATTGCTTTCGATGAACTAAATCGTCCCCAAACTTTCTTCAACACCTATACCCAAACAGGTTGTACCCGCAACGTCCACTTTGCCTACAAAGCCTCAACTGCCGAATTTGGTCAGCGTAAAGGCTGCTTATTCTACGACTTGGGTTGTCGCGGCCCCATGACTCATTCTTCCTGCAACCGCATCTTATGGAACCGCGTCTCATCTAAAACTCGCGCCGGAATGCCTTGTTTAGGTTGCACAGAACCAGAATTTCCCTTCTTTGACCTCAAACCGGGAACTGTATTTAAAACCCAAACAGTCATGGGAGTTCCCAAAGAATTACCACCAGGGGTTAACAAAAAAGACTACGCCTTACTCACAATGGTTGCCAAAGATGCAGCACCACCTTGGGCAGAAGAAGACTTTTTTACAGTTTAGTCATTAGTCATTAGTCATTGGTCATTAGTCATTAGTCTTTTATGATTTGACCAATGACTGTAACCCAATACAGTTCAGAATGAGCAACAAAACACTTGTAGAGACGGCGATTTATCGCGTCTTGAAAACTATAACTGTTTCACACTCACCTCAACAATAAATCAAGGATTTCGACCATTTTACAGGGAGGCGAGTGAATAATTACCAATGACGAATGACAAATGACAAATGACAAATGACAAATGACAAAGGACAAATGACAAATGACAATTCAATCATTAGATATATCGCCTGTTGGTAGAGTTGAAGGCGATTTAGATGTCCGAGTCGATATTGAGAATGGGCGGGTAGTCAACGCTTGGACACATGCTGAACTATTTCGCGGATTTGAAGTTATCCTACGCGGTAAAGACCCCCAAGCCGGATTAATTGTCACACCTCGCATTTGCGGAATTTGCGGCGGTTCTCACCTAACTTGTGCATCTTGGGCATTAGATACAGCTTGGGAAACAGAAGTTCCTCGTAATGCTATTTTAGCGAGAAATCTCGGTCAAATTGTCGAGACAATTCAAAGTATCCCCCGTTACTTCTATGGACTCTTTGCCATTGATTTAACCAATAAAAAATATCGCCATAGTCGCTTTTATGACGAAGCTGTGAGACGCTTTGCTGCTTTCACAGGCAAATCTTATGAACTAGGCATAACAATTTCCGCTAAACCTGTAGAAATTTATGCACTATTGGGCGGACAATGGCCCCATTCTAGTTACATGGTTCCAGGTGGCGTAATGTGCGCCCCAACACTAACAGACATTACCCGCGCTTGGGCGCTTCTCGAATATTTCCGTACCAATTGGTTAGAACCAGTGTGGTTGGGTTGTTCTTTGGAACGCTACGAACAAATCCAAACTTATGATGACTTTAGAAATTGGTTGGATGAAGACCGAAATCATCGAGATTCCGATTTAGGTTTTTATTGGCGGATGGGTTTAGATATCGGTTTAGATAGATATGGCGCTGGTGTTGGTAAATATGTCACTTGGGGATATTTAGCCCATGAAGATAAATACCAAAAGCCGACTATCGAAGGACGAAATGCGGCGATGATTATGAAAAGTGGAGTGTACGACAGTTTCGCAGACACTCACGTTTTAATGGATCAGTCATTTACCCGCGAGAATACAACTCACTCTTGGTACGATGAAGGGACAGAAAATATTCATCCTAGCGATCGCACCACTAAACCGACTGCAATCAATACCAAAGACTTCGATAACGCCTACTCTTGGTCGAGTGCAGTCCTGCACAAAGACTTCGGACGTTTGGAAACTGGCCCTTTAGCGCGGCAATTAGTAGCCGGTGGAAAACATGGCGAATCTTGGCAACATTACGACCCCTTCATCCTCGATGTCTTCAAACAAATGGGTGGTGCTAGTATTCATGTGCGTCAACTAGCACGAGTTCACGAAATTGTCAAGTTATATCGTCAAGCTGAACACTGTTTACGCGAATTCAAATTAAACGACCCTTGGTATATCAAACCTAAAGAAAAAGATGGTCGTGGCTGGGGTGCAACGGAAGCAGCGCGGGGTTCCTTATCTCACTGGGTGGAAGTAGAGGGCGGTAAGATTAAAAATTACCAAGTTATTGCCCCAGGTACGTGGAATATTGGCCCTCGTGACGGTGATGGAATCCGTGGCCCAATTGAAGAAGCGTTAATTGGGACACCCATTTACGATTCTAGCGATCCGGTGGAAGTTGGGCATGTGGCGCGATCGTTTGATTCATGTTTAGTGTGTACAGTCCACGCCCATGATGCTAAGACGGGTGAAGAACTAGCGCGTTTTCGGACAGCTTAAAAGATGCTAATAGCTAATTATTATCTGATTAGCTATTAGCTCATCACTATTGCATCCTACACAATAGCTAGCAACTAGCAATTTAATTGTATATCTCAAGTTTGTTTTAATAACGAAGACGCTTTTCTTGTTTATAAAAATCAATCTTTGCTTTTATTTGGTTATCAGTTTGCGACTGTTTCTCAAATTCAATGCGCTGGCGTACATCTTCATAACGACTTTTGTTACCAGCTAGAATAAAGGTATTGATGTAGACTGTACTGCCTTCTGTTTGAAACCTATAACCGTTTTTAGCCAATAGTTCTATGATTGCCCAAGCTTTTTTTGCTTGGCGACGCGGTGGCTGAAAATATATACCAAAATTGTATAGTTCCTCTCTGCATTCAGGACATTTACGTTTTGTTATCAAACCTTCAGTTTTAGATTTGGATGTTGAAAGACCACGAAAACTCTTTCGACAATTAAAACAAGTCCAATGGGTGTACAAACTCATAAGGTATCTCTCACTCTGCTTCCAGTTACTCACTAGCGCTAAAAACATATTAACTGATCGCCCAAAAGACAAATCTATATTTCTTACTCAGATTTTGGTTCGATCTCAAATTCCAGTTTAGAACGGTAGAAACACACATCAAACTCTAGGAAAAAGTTTGTCTGTCCAAAAATTAAGGGTACATTCGCTCTTCTCACCCAAGCGAATACCAGTTGAACCGGCGCAAAGTTACCGATCTCAACGTTTGCAAAGAATGGCATTGCTGGCATATTGCTCAGGTTGCCTGCTAATTGAATAATTGCCCTGCTATCATCCCAAACCCCACCTAACTCAATACCAATTTCATAGGGCAAGACATTTACAGTTGCACCACTGTCCACTAATCCAAGAGCTTCAACTGTTTTATCACTTAGACAAAGACGCAGTGGAATCCGTGGCAAACTGTCAAACTCATTTTGAGAAGTATCAATAGTCGAGTATTTAAATCGCATCTGATCGCATTTGATCTGTCTGTTTCAATGCCTGCATAAGAACTTCACCGGCACCAAATGAATTGTAAGGTGTAGGCAAATCATAGGTTTTAAACGGTTCTAAAGGCGAAATATCTTCGTTAGTATCCAATTCTTCTGCCAAAATGCGGATTAGCTTAAGTTTTTCTGATACAGACAGTTTGCGAACAGCAGGAAGTAGCTCACTGAGTGTCATGTTTCGCGCTCCATTTATCCAACCAGGCTTACTTATAGCTTACTAGATCCGTTATCCAACTGAGCGACACCGAATAGCCTGTCGTAGACATCGCCCTTGTTTCACTATGACAACCACACTAAACTTAGTTTACAGACTTAGTTTAATCTTATGGAAACTGTAAATATTCATCAAGCTAAAACGAATCTCTCAAAGCTGTTGTCGCGCGTAGAACTTGGAGAAGAAATCATTATTTGCAACCGAGATATTCCGATCGCCAAGTTGGTTCTGTTTCGCACCTCATCAAATCGACTCAATAGTTTAAGGGCAAGATAAAGGGCGTTTTGTAGTGCCAGATGACTTCAACGCGCCTTTACCAGAAGAAATTTTGGCAGCATTTGAAGGCGGTTGACTCAATTACCCTCTAGAAGCAATACTGAAAAACAGATTTATCAACGCCCTACCAAAAAATAGCCAATCTAACCAAAATACAATGTGAAGAATTGTTATTACCCAAAATACAACTTGATAAGAAACTTTGCTGCTTTTGTGATGTAGCTTCTGTTGAGCAACAAATGCACCTAACCAACCACCCATAAATTCGCATAGATGTAAAGTATTTTCTTGCGTTCTCCATCGTCCTTGTTGTGCGCGAGACTTATCATCGGCATATAGTCCAAAGGTAATTAAACTCATGACAGGATAAAGAATTAGAGGAATTGGGTTGCCAGTTGTTAGTGCAAGATGGATTGAACCCAACCCAGGTAGTAAAGATAGAAGTAATGTCTGTAATACTAATGATGTAGATTTGTCTACATTTCTGGATATAGACTTATTTGGTGCACTAGAAGATGAAGATTTTGATGTAACTCTTTCAATAGAAGCATTATAAGCGCGTACTTTGCCATCTTTACTAGCTGTTAATTGATAACAAATGAAATCACCAATTTGGGGACGACAGTTAACGTCTTTCAATGCCGTAATGTGTAAAAAGACTTCTTGACTACCATCATCTGGTTGTATGAAACCAAACCCGCGATCGTCATTCCATCTGATTAGTTGCCCTTTGTGTAAAGTAGGTTCCATGAACAAATCATATATTTATACCTTTCTTATAGTGTGCCCTTGTCTACACAAATAGACAACATCACAAATGCGTAGGCGTAGCCCGTCGGAGACATCGCCCCACCAACTCTTTTAATTTGGCAAAAATGTCATGATAACCAATGGACTATACCCAATGAATTATATTCAAAACTCGTAGCGTAACACACTAAAACTTATAGAAACAGTGCGTTAGGCTTGCGTTAATGCATTTGCATAAAACAGCAATTTACACGGTAAGCTTGTGTCTGATTTAGCGCTACATAATTATCTCCCTCGCGTTCCCGATGCAGCATTGCAAGAATACATAGAATGGTGTGTTTTAGAACAGGCAAAAGCCGCAGAATGTAACTTTACTCCCGATAGAAGTAAGTTAGATAATTTGCCACCAGCAGACTACGTTCCCAAACTTGTTGAGCAGTTCATGAAAGTTAAACCAGACCCAATTAAAGCCGGTTTGGTAGCTGCGATCGCTGGTAAGGAAGCAGACAAACATGCTTTATCTGGTTTAGCGATCGCAGCTGATTTTGTGTCTCTTTATATCAAGTACTTAATTCCTAAAGAAGGAAGTACTAGAGAACAGGCTGAAGAGATATTAACTAAAGTATCACAAGATCAGTATGATAAACTGAATGAAATCGCCAAGAAACATGGTGTAGAGTTCTAACTCCTACTGATAAACTATTTTCAGAGGCTTTGTCTATCTCATAAGTCAGAGCCTCCTATTTTGCAGATTATGGCAATAACTCGAAATAATCACAATCAGCAGAAGCTTGATAATGAGTTACTCTTAATTTTATACCTTTACTATGACCTTAACCTTTAAAGTATCTTTCACTGCATTTATAGATACAGTGTGACTTTTTATTTTATAATTTAGGAAACATATTATTAGTTTATAGTTAAATGGACAGAATCGTAGTTAACTCTCAGATTCATTTCGGTAAACCTTGCATTGCAGGAACACGCATCACTGTACAAAGCATTCTTGAACTGCTCAATGACGGACTTTCATTTGAAGAAATTATCCGAGACTACTATCCAGATCTACAAATTGAAGATATTCGTGCCTGCTTAGGATATGCGATCGCTTTAGTGGCGGCTGAAGACATTCGCCTAGTGTCTATTTCAGCATGAGATTATTACTAGATCAAGATGTGTATGCGGTAACAGCAAGATTTCTAGTTGATGCCGGATATGATGTCGTTCTTGTTGCTCAGATTGGTCTTTCGCAAGCAAGTGATGAAGAAATACTTAGAACAGCACAGGAACAAAACCGTATTCTCATTACGCGAGATAGAGACTATGGAAATCTTGTTTTTGTTAGAGCAATGGGATCTGGAGTCATCTATCTCCGAATCTTACCTACAACTGTGAATAACGTTCATAACGAATTGGTACGAGTTATAGAAACTTACTCAGAAGTCGAATTGGTAGGCGCATTTGTAGTTGTAGAACCAGATGGACATAGGTTTAGAAAAGTATCTTTGTAAAAGTTTAAAGTGTATTATTTTAATGATTCTAGATGTCGAAAGTGAGGTTATAAATCTCATCCCATGCTAACTATTATTGGTTGCGGAAATCTCAATCGCAGTGACGACGCAGTAGGTGTAATCATTGCTCAACGCTTACAAAAATATCTAGCTGAAAATCCTCATCCTCATGTGCGTGTATATGACTGTGGCACCGCAGGGATGGAAGTAATGTTTCAAGCTAGAGGTAGTAAACAATTAGTAATTATTGATGCAAGTTCAACAGGTTCTGAGCCTGGTGCTGTGTTTAAAGTTCCAGGAAAAGAACTAGAAGCTTTACCAGAACCAAGTTATAACTTACATGATTTTCGCTGGGATAATGCTTTAGCCGCAGGACGGAAAATCTTTCAGAATGACTTTCCCGAAGATATCACAGTTTATTTAATTGAAGCTGCAAATCTTGCCTTGGGACTAGAATTAAGTCCTGCTATCAAACATTCTGCCGATTTAGTTTTTGAAGAGGTAGCTGCACTTATCAAACAGAATAATGAGTAGAAATTCCTAACTCCTAACTCCTAACTATTCTCTCACGCCCAATCCCGATAAACAGAAAGTTCATCTACCCTCATTTCAAAAGGTACGCCTTGACTTTCTGGCGGACAAACACGGATTTTAGCACTGCTAACAATTCCATGTAGCAATGTCCCCATTGGCACAATTTTTTGCAGAACACGCCAATTAGTAACTTGATCGGGACATTCAATTACCAATGTTAGAGCATTGGCGTGGGTTGTGACATACCACCGACAATCAGACAGAAGATTTTGAATAGTGCGATCGCAAGCTTCATAAAAGTATCTACTAATAGAATCCTCTAGTTGCTGTCGCAGTATAATATCTGCCGAGGTCGGTTGTATAGGATGTGAGTCATCACTATTAAAGTAATACATATTTCTAGCCATCTCTCTTTAGCTTCCTGCTTATATTCCAATCACCATTCCATAAAGTACATCTTTATTTGTTTCTAATAATTTCTTGGTTTCATCATCATAATAAGCACCTATTCCACTACACTGAATCCCCAAATAATTACTAGTTAAATAAAGTCTCTGTCCGAGAAAACCAGCTACTTGCATAGCAGTTTGATAGTTTAAATAATCTGACACAAAAAATAAAGTTACAGCGCTATCTTTAGCAATAGCCTGATTAATACATAAGTAACCCGTCTTTTCACTAAAATTACCAGTTTTAACCAGATACGTACCTTTATATAACCCAGGTGTCATTCCCTCTACTCGATGCACGACTGAGTAAATTTCTATTTCCTCATAGTTTTCTGTCGGTATTGACTTCTCAAGTTGCTGCACTATATATAAATAGTCTTCTTGAGAAATAGACTCTTTCCGGAAACGTCTAATAGAACGTCTATCCCAAACAACTTGATAAAATTTATCCTTGTTAAAGTCAAATTGAGAATACTCTAATTTCTGCTGGCGACTCTTTTGTAGAGTAGTTGCTTGATAGGCATCTTCAATAAATTGATTGGATTCAAAATAATCAGTACCGGAAACAAAAGGAACTTTCAGCCTCAACCGCCTGATTTTTTTGTCTTGTATTTCTCCTGACACCGCACAAGCAGTAATAAACTCTTTATTCTCAAATCCCAAATCTGAATTGAGAGTGAGTTTATCAAAGTCAAAAATTAGTTGTATATCTCGGTTGTGGAGAAAAGCTGAAGCTGCAACTGCACCTAAATGGTGTCCGCTATCTAAAAAGCAATATCTGATGCTTCTATTTTGATATTTCCAGCTAGACCTATAATAAACACAACTAATAAAAAAGATGAATCCGTTGATACATTTACCCGGTATAATATAACTCTCTAAACCATCATCAATTAATTCATAGATGAGAGTTAGACAATTATTCTCAACTTCTAGATGATATATACCATCTACCATTCCCTCAACACTGCGAACCTGTACGTAAACTTCCGTCGGGTACAAAGCGCCTGCTGATGGATTCACCCGCAGTTTATAAGGGCCATCTTTATATACTTTTTCCAGAGTTATTGCACTGGTTAACGAGATAAAAGCATGAACAGGATTATTGAGATTTAATTTCACTCTCCGATAAAACTTGGGATAAACTTTAAATGAAGATGGCTGTGTTGAAGCATCTACATAATTTGGATCGAGTTGTACAGATAAGTAAGAATGCTTGGTAGCATCATGATAGGCTTTGCCCGATATCTGACTTGATAGCATTTTTAAGTATCCTTAAAACTTCTACATTGCTGGCAAAATCTATCGCTTTATAGTCGTCTAAATTTTTCAAATATAAGTTAGGATGATGCTGTAAAAGTAACTTGAGGACTTCTGTCTTTCCGGCTGAAGCTGCGTACATTAAAACAGTTGCACCATTATCATTTTGGTTATCAATGTTAATATTGACAGCCAGCAGCAAATTAATTAAATCATAGTGATTACCAAAACAAGCAAACCACAAAGCATTGTTGCGATCGCTATTTCTAGCATTGATATCCACACCTGCATCAATCAGTTCTTTAACGACTGCATAAACTCCTTCTCTTGTAGCCTTCATCAAAGCTGTATCACCATTTTCCTCTGGTTGATTCAAATCCCCACGATTATAGCCTTTTGCTATTAGCCATTGGATTGTTTCTTTACTCAGTTCCTGTCTGTTTAACTCACTCATAATTATTCTTTAAACGTCACACTATTAAGTATTCCCTAAGCAATTTTATGCTTGGAAAACTTAATGGTGGGAATTACCCACCATTTTTTAAATGCTATACAAGTAGCTAAAGTCTAGTAATTTACCAAAATAAGTTCTCTAGGTATTCAAAAGTTTGGTAAAACGAAAAAATCTTTTACCGACTCCCTACTCCTCGCCTTCACCTAGTAATTTAATTTTGGGTTACTTGAGTACTAAGTTAACTAGCAACAATTTAGCTTAGTTATATATTATCACCCTGATAAGTTTGAATTATGAATCATTTATAAAGATCCCCAAATATATCTAAGATAAATATTTAAATACAATTAAAATGCAGTATTTCTTACAATGTTATTTCAAAATCTAGACTAATAGCAAATAGACTTTTTGCGTAAATAGTCAGTCACTACTACACTATTACGTAAGTTTGCTTAGTTTTGATAATTTGTTCAAGCCTATAGTTTTATCTTGCTCAAATTTGATGTCACGTTTCTATTGAATCTTGTGTTTAATAAAATAGAGATATGACGCTGAGTTTTACTTTGATACCCCTGAAAGTTATTAAGAAATCTCAAATAATTTCCTTTTTCAAGCCAAATTTGCTAGTTTGTTTAGGTATAAATAAGTAAAGCACAAACGAAACATGGAAATTAGCGCTCGTAATTCTCTCAAAGGTACTGTAAAGAAAGTTGTGCCTGGTACAGTTAATACTGAGGTAACTTTAGAAATTGCACCAGGAGTAGAGTTAGTGTCAATAATCACAAAATCATCAGCAGAAAAGCTGGGACTTGCAGAAGGCAAGCAGGCTTATGCCGTGATTAAATCATCAGATGTAATAGTTGCTATTGAGTAGAAAATAGGTAAGTTGCCTTTTCTTGCAAGCGGCTCTATCTTTAATACCAAATTGCATTCATGTCTATAAAAGGACTTACGCGAAAAGGCAATGTAGGGGCAATTCATGAATTGCCCCTACATTGTGTACTTGATGTGTAAGTCGTAGTTGTAATGAATTCTTGCTTTGTAAACTCTTAATTACGAAGTAAAAATTATTTGGACAAGAGAATATTCTTATAAATATTAATTAATTTAATTATCAATAATACGGACATAAATAGCGCGGACACTTTCTATATCTAGCATTAAAAATGTGTTTCCTGTTTTAATAAGTAATAATGGAAATTGTTGTTCTAAAGTAATAGTGGCTCCTGGTATTACCCCTATTGATATCAGTTTTTTTAAGATTGTTTCATCCTGAGTTTTACAGAAACTGACGATTCCTCGCTCTCCTGTTCTCAATAATTCTAATGAACAGCCAGACACATTAAAGGGAGTAAACATTTTAATTCTAAATTAGGAATTATGAAGGGAAGAATGAAGCATATTTTCATCCTTCATCCTTCATATTTTATTTGGTTGTCAAAGGTAGCAACCAAGGTAATATTTTAGACAAGATATGCTTCTTGATGTGTCTTAATTGTGCAATTAGAACGAGGATAAGTTACACAAAGTAGAGCGTATCCTTTAGAAACCTGATCGTCATCCAGGAAGTTTTGATCTTCTTGATTAACTTCACCTTCAACAACCTTGCCTACACAGCTAGAGCAAGAACCTGCGTGACAAGAAAAAGGCAATTCAATACCGTTTTCTTCTGCTGCTTCTAAAATGGTAGTCTCTTCATCAACTTCAATTGTTGTATCGATGTCTTCTTTTTTGTTGATTAATCTAACTTGGTAGGAAGCCATTTTTCGATTCTCCTCAAACGTTATACAGTTGGTTTAATTTCCGAAGTTTTTGAGCAACCTATCCTACTTTTTGCTCCCCTCTTTCTTACGGAGATGCTAAAGTCAGCTTCTCTATAGGGTTAAGGGATGCAAAGCGAATTAGAAGATAATTCAAGATGGGGCGATAAGCCTGCGGCATGGCAACTCTTAGAGACGCTCCGCGAACGCTTACCGGATCTACAGAAAGCCTCTACAATCAAACTTGGCGCTAACGGAATGATGTTAGCTGCAAGGTACACCAGTAGGCGTACCGTCGTCTGTTTTGAAGGACTTTCCACAACCGCAGGTATCAGTTGCATTGGGGTTGATGAATTTAAAACCGCTTTCCATCACTCCCTCAACGAAGTCAACGATAACTCCGTCTAATAACGGCGCACTTTTGGCATCAACGTAAACTACTACTTTGCCTTGGTGACTTACCAAATCATCTGGTTGGGGCTTGCTGGTGATATCAATTGCATATTCATAGCCACTGCAACCACCATCTTTTACCGAGATGCGGACACCTTTAGTTGCGCCATTAGCATCGGGTGCTGAACCTTTGAGGAATGCCCGCAGATGAAATTCTGCTTTTTCTGATAAAATAACGGCCATTAAGTCTCCTGATTTGTAGCGATTGGTTGTTCTGATTTCAGGTGTGGGTTGTCATTTGTCAGTTGTCCTTCGTCATTTGTTATTCACTAATGACTAATGACCAATGACTAATGACTATTTTGTGCAATCCCTGTAGGTTCCATCGAATTGGATTGTGCGTGTCTCCAAGGCGCACTATTGCCGCATACTGGACAAGAGCGATCGCGGTGAGAACGGCGTTTAGCAAATTCCATCCGATTCAGATCGATTGTCAGCAATTGCGATAACAGAGGCTGACTAAACCCGGTGATCAACTTGATAGCTTCCAGTGCTGTTAGACAAGCTAGTGTCCCAGAAACAGCGCCTAGAACTGAAAAGCCGCGCTGATCCCAATCAGGCTTCTCTGGAAACAGACAAGATAAACAAGGAGTCACACCAGGAATAATCGTCGTCAGGTAAGCCTCCATCCCATTCATTGCGGCTTCCACCATTGGCTTACGCGATCGCACACAGGCTTCATTTAACAAATTGCGCTCTGTAAAGTTGTGGGCGCAATCAAGAGCCATATCAGCAGATTGCACTAACGAATCTACATTTTCCGGGGTGATGTAATCATGAACAGCTTCCACTTGGACATCAGGATTAATCGCATCCAGAGTTTCTTTAGCTTTGAATACCCTTGGCTTACCTACCCAATCATCAGTCATAAGAACCTGACGATTCATATCATCTAGCCGCAAGTCACCACCCCGGACTAAGATTAGCCGCCCAACGCCCGCTACTGCTAAGTAAAGCGCCGCCGTTCCGCCTAATCCTCCCACACCTGTAACCAAAACCGTCGCTGACTTTAGGCGTTTCTGTGCTGTTTCGCCAAAGTTCGGAAGCATCATTTGGCGACGATAGCGTTCTAATTCGGTAGGCGTTAGGTTAACCAATTTATACCTCCTAATCAGAAGTGATTTCTGTCAGTGTGACTACATTTTTCGGCTTGTCGTTAAACACTTTGAACAGCTTTTGTTCGTAAGCTGTCGATTCGATAAATACCTGATAAGCTTTTTGCAAAGCCAAAGAATATTGATTGAGTTTCTCTTCTTGACTTAAGTCAGGAGAATTCTCATCAATTTCGTGCATATATTGAGAAAACTTTTTCAGAATATGTAAACGATTTACATTTACAACTTCTAAGTCGTAGGACATATTAAAGAATTGAAAAAATTCTTCTGCATCTACGAGCTTCTTGAATTCATCAATTGTTCCAGTCATTTAGCATTCTCCAATTGTTTGAGATGTTGCTTAAGTTCATCTAACTGGCGATAGATTTCATAAGTTGCGGCGGCAACATCCATAAGTTGTGTGTAATCTGTTGGCAGACCTTCAGCTAAATCATGCAGATCCATTTTCATTTGACCTGCTTTGCTGTTCAGCCGTCTGATTTGTCCTTGTATTTCCTCAATTGTCATTTGTCATTTGTCCTTTGTCATTAGTCATTAGTCATTAGCCATTTGTCTTTTACTAATGACCAATGACCAATGACCAATGACCAATGACTAATTAAATTTTGCCAACTTCCGGGAAGCGTTTCGCCAAATCAAGACCTTTGTTGACGTAGTTTTCTCCCTCTTCTGCTAATTTCTCTAGGGAGTCAAAGCCAAAGCGTTGAGCATCTCGTAAGGTTTTCACAGCTAGCAAGAGACGACCAGAAAAAACTAGCGCCCAGCCAAATCCTTCATGGCTCAAATCAACCACAACCTGGGATATCAAACCTGTTTCTTGTTCAATCCCAGCCGCTACAGCCCGAAAAAATGCCATAATCCGTGCTTGAGTGATCGGATCAACTTCGCCCTCAACGGAAATTTCCCGTTTCTTTTGTTTGGTGACAAGAAAGGGTTTGAGAATTAACTCATCCGACCAACTACGATAAACTCCATAACTGTCTTGACCGCGAATTTGTTTGATTAGTACCTTCAGGAAAGGTGAGTTCAAGACTTCAGTCGTAGCAGTTCCGTTAACACTATTATTTGTGGTCATACTGTTGCTTCGTCTTCAATTTCATCAGCAAAATTTACGGTTTTTGGCTGTAAAGCTTTACGCAACCAAGGTGGAGGATTACCTTTGAGGGTTTTCACTAGCTTGGCTAGCATTTCACTAATTTCTTCTTCTTCCGATCGCGCCTTCACTGGAGTGACACCTTTCTTGATTAAACGAGCAGCCGCACTCCCGCCAATTGCCACAACATAAATAATTGTGCAGTCAGCTAATGCTTCAATTTTTGGTGCAAGTTTACTCTCATTATTATCTTCTTGAGGGTTGGTTTCAAATTTGAGGGTTTCTATAAATTGATATCCCTCATTTGAAACTTCATAAACATCAATTTCATTTGCTGCTCCAAAGTGAGCATTAATATGAACTCGGTCACTAGTCGTGAAGGCAATTTTCATCGTAATTCTCCTCTCTAAAGTTTTGAATTTTGAATTGACAAGAAATAATTCAAAACTCAGCGCTCACAATTCCTAACTCTTGAAACCGCTTAATTCTCGCTTCTTCTTGCTCTAAAAACAGGTTGCCGATGCCAAAGACAATTTCCATCGTGCCTCGATAGCCAACTTTAGTAAATTGACCATTACCTAAGCGGTCATAAATGGGCAATCCGAGACGATAAAGAGGAATCGAAAGGCGTTTAGCGATCGCACCCACATTGGAGTTACCAATCAACAAATCAGAGCCGTCTGCTAGACTCTCAAAGTCTTCTAAGTCGCCGATGGTGATGCTTTTAACGGGGAGTTTTTCTAAGAGGTGCGATCGCGTGGTTGTCACCACAGCATGAATTTGCGCTCCCATCGATTGCAGGAAATGCACGGTTGACCACAACAAATCTGGTTCCAGCGCTAAGGAAACTCGTTTTGCACCGAAGTAAAAGTGGGTGTCCAGCATCGCATCTTGCAACTGACGACGTTGGCGGCGGTATTTTTCGGGTACGCTATTACCGCTCAGAATCGCCAATGCTTGGATAAATTCATCTACTGGTTCTAATCCTGTTAGTTCGCCAAACACCTCATAAGGTGTGCCAAAGCGTTCTTCCAGAATCTTGGCAGCCCCTCGCATACTTTCACCTAATGCCAGGGTAAAGGCAGAACTACCTACTTCTCGTAGCTGTTTTAAGGTAGTTCCACTGACTGTAACCGCACTATAATTATCCTCTAAATGTCCATCTAAGGAAGCGCCAAGGTCAGGTACAAAGATTGGCACTAATCCAAAGGATGTGACTATCTCTTTGATTTCCTGTACATCCCCAGGTGTGAAAGCAGAACCCGCCAAAATTGTGACTTGTTCAGTTCTGAGTCCACCCGCGCGAGGAATTTCCTGAACTATGCTTTCCACAGCAACAGCAAAGCCATCTTGCAACGCACCTTTAAAATCTGGGGTAGGTGCAAAAACGATCGCTAAATCATTCAATTCAGGATGGCGATCGCGGATTTCCTTCAGAAAACCTTCAATGTCATCGCCTCTAGTTTCAGTCAACCCAGTACTACATAAACCAATAATTTCCGGGTTAGCCTTTTCTACCAGAGTCAGAATTGCTTGCTCCACATTCTCTTCACCACCTAAGATAGTAGTGACTTCCGTCATCGCTGTGGTAGCTAGGGGAATCGCTTCCCGGAAATGCCGCACTAAGACAACTTTGGCGAAAGCAGTACAACCTTGAGAACCGTGGAATAAAGGCATCGTCCCTTTCAATCCCAAAAAGGCTAAGGTTGCACCCAAAGCTTGACTTTGCTTGAGGGGATTAACTGTCAGTGATTTATTGGAAACAGTAACGATCGCCATTAAATTTCCTCCTCTTCTTCCCAAGGAGCGGGTTTGCGTATTTGTTCCCAAATCGGGCTATACAGAGCTTCGTACAATTCCCGCGCCATCTCAATCATGCCCACATAACCTGCATAAGGATGGTGACGTTCTTGGTTAATATCAAGGAAAGGAATTCGAGCTTTCAAAGCGGTGTATTGGTTACGTCCACCAGCAATCAGCATATCTGCGCGAGTGTCTTTAACCAGTTGTAGCAATTCTTGAGCGTTGCCTTTCTCCAGCATGATGCCGTCGTTGCCAATCAACTTCTTGATTTTGGCTTTATCTTCCTCAGTACTTTTCCGAGTACTGGTAGCAACAACTTCAATGCCCAAGTCTCTAGCCGCCGAGATAATCGACCAACTCTTGACACCACCTGTATACAAGACAACTCGCTTACCTTTGAGTCGAGCGCGATAAGGAGCCAGTGCCAAATCTAAAGCAGCCGTTTCTTCGGCAATTAGCTTTTCTGTGCGTTCCTGTAAATCAGCGTCGCCTAATTTAGCAGCGATATTCCGCAGACAGCGATTCATATCATCAATGCCGTAGAAAGACTCTTCAATGTAAGGGATGTTGTAACGCTCCTCCATCTTTCTCGCCATATTGAGCAGCGCTCGTGAGCAGATCATGACGTTGAGCTTGGCACGGTGGGCGTAGCGAATTTCATCGTAGCGAGCATCGCCCGTAATTTTAGACAAAATGCGGATGCCTAATTTTTCTAACAGTGGTGTGACTCCCCACATTTCACCGGCGATGTTGTATTCACCGATTAAGTTAATATCATAGGGCGTTGTATGTTCCGGTTCTGCTGTTCCGACAACATATTCTAACAAAGCTTCACCACCGAAACGGTTGCCCAGATTTTTACTACCAATGAATCCTGGAGCAATGACGGGAATAACAGGAATACCAATTTTCTCAGCCGCCGCTTTGCAGACAGCATCCATATCATCGCCAATTAAGGCTGTAACGCAAGTGGCGTAGACAAATACTGCTGCTGGTTGGTAACGCTCGTGAAGTTCCAAAATTGCTTTGTAGAGCTTCTTTTCGCCGCCAAAGATGACATCATTTTCACCCAAGTCAGTCGTAAAGCCCATTTTGTAGAGTTGCGGGCCAGACGACAGACTACCACGACTGCCCCAGGAATTACCAGCACAAGCGATCGGCCCGTGGACTAAATGAGCAGCATCTGCGATCGGTACTAAAGCAATCATTGCACCATCAAAGGCACAGCCCCCTTGAGCCGCGCCAGGTTGTGCCTGTTGAGCGCATGACTTATTTTTCTTTTCCGTTTGTTTGTGCTGATTATGCTCGCATCCTGTCTCAGTCAGCAGTTCGTTGATTTTGCCTTGGGTGCTTTTCATCTCTCTTCTCTTAATTGTTAATTGTCCTTTGTCATTTGTCATTTGTCCTTTGAATAACTAACAACTAATGACCAATAACTAATGACCAATGACTAATGACTAATGACCAATGACTAATGACTAACAAATGTATCTCGTGACATCCTCTCCACATACATCAGCGAGGTAAGATAGAGCGCGGAAACGCAATCCTACAAATTCGTCATATAAAGGATTGAGTTTACATAGTGGTGGGATATCAATAGACTTCCCGAATAATTTAATTTGTCGCTCAAAGGGACAACAACAAGGAATTGTTTGGCAAATTAGATGAGCGATGCGATTATTTTTAACCTGAATTTCATCCACCACACGCCGCAACGGATTAAGAAGTTTGTTGAACCATCCTGGTTTTTTCTGATTAGGTGGATGGTAATTAGGATGAGGATGAGTGTGAGTATGTTCGTGAGTGTGATTGATGGTTTCCATGTATAAATCCCTTGGGTAAATGCTATCAAGAAAAAGGGGAGTTGGGGATTGGGCATTGGGGATTGGGCATGGGGCATTGGGTGTTTTCCCAGTCCCTAGTCCCCAGTCCCTAGTCCCTATTCCCCTTCTTTACCCTTTAATTAACACGTTGTGTTTCTACGCAATTTCTAACGAATCAAGTCGTAGGAAATATCTGTCTTAGAAGGAATGTTGGTGTTGCGATCGATTTCTTCAAACAGGGTGTTTACAGTCCAGTTGAGGAGGTTAATCACACCTTGATAACCAATGGTGGCGTAGCGGTGTAGGTGGTGGCGATCCATGATGGGGTAGCCGATTCTCACGAGGGGAATCTTGGTGTCGCGCCACAGGTACTTACCGTAGGTGTTACCAACTAAGAAGTCTACTGGTTCTGTGAACAACAGCGATCGCATGTGCCACAAGTCCTTACCAGGCCAAACAGTTGCATGTTGACCGAAGGGGCTAGAAGCAAGCAATTCTTTGATTTCTGCTTCAAATACTTCGTTGCTGTTGTGAACCAAGATATGCACAGGTTCAGCACCCATTTCTAGCATAAAGCCAACTACGCTGTATACTAAATCTGGTTCGCCGTAGATAGCGAAGCGCTTGCCGTGAATCCATGAGTGGGAGTCAGTCATGGCATCAACTGCACGACCGCGTTCGATTTCCAATTCTTCAGGAATGGGGATACCGCTCAATTCGCTGAGTTTCATCAACAACTCATCTGTACCCTTAATACCCCAAGGACGGAAAACTGAGGTTGGTTGCTTCCACTCTTTTTCGATGTACTCGCGGGTTTTGAGGGTAGAATGTGCTTGCAGAGCGATCGTAGCTTTCGCATTGATTGAATCTGCTGCATCTTCTAGCTTTGTACCACCTGGATACATATCGAATTCACCTGTGTTTGGTGAATCCAAGTAGTCGCTGTTGTCGGCTAGAATTGTGTAGTCAAAGCCGAACAAAGAAGCAATCCGCTTGATTTCGCGGTTGTTGCCTACGTAGGTGTCAAAACCTGGGATGAAGTTGATTTTACCATTGCTGGTTTCTTTCTTATGACCTGCGGTCAAGTTAGAAAGAATTCCCTTCATCATGTTGTCGTAACCAGTGATGTGGGAACCAACAAAGCTAGGAGTGTGAGCGTAAGGTACTGGGAAATCTTGAGGAACTGAACCAGCTTCCTTGGCGTTGTTGATGAAAGACTGCAAGTCATCACCAATTACTTCTGCCATACAGGTGGTGCAGACAGCAATCATCTTAGGCTTGTAGAGTTGGTAAGAGTTCGCCAACCCGTCAATCATGTTTTGCAGACCACCAAACACGGCTGCATCTTCAGTCATTGAAGAAGATACACCAGAGAATGGTTCTTTGTAGTGACGGGTTAAGTGGGTGCGGAAGTAAGCAACGCAACCTTGAGAACCTTGAACGAAAGGTAGAGTACCTTCAAAACCAACAGCAGCAAAGATTGCTCCCAATGGTTGACAACCTTTAGCAGGGTTAACGGTTAAAGCTTCACGAGCGAAGTTCTTTTCACGATAATCCCAACCCTTTGTCCACTCTGCAACCCGTTGTACTTCTTCGGTTTCGTGAGCATTTTCAAACTGCTTTTTGTTTTCAAATAGCTGTTGGTACTCTGGTTGGTGGAATAACTCGACGTGATCTTGAATTTTTTCGGGATTCTGAGGCATTTTCGGATCTCCAAGCTTACTGAATTCTTTACTAATCGAGGAATGAAGATTTAAGGCGGGAGTGGGAATATGATTCAAAATTCAAAATGCAAAAATCAAAACGAATTTTTAATCTTTTAATTTTGAATTTTGGATTCCCAACTCCCTCCTGGGGTTTTAGCCCCAGGTTATCCTTACTTATCTCTCTCTCCCATTTCCCTAAACGGCAGCCGTAGCCTTAGCTTCAGCCTTCTTAGCCTGAGCCTTTTCATTCCAAGGAGCGCCAATTAATCCCCAGGTTGGGCTGTTAAGTGCCAAGTCCATGTCACGTGCGAAGATGGCGAAGCCGTCATAACCGTGATAAGGGCCGGAGTAATCCTTTTGGTGGTTTAATTATTTTCAGCAGCTTAATGTTTGCAGTAAACAGTGTCAGCGATAAGCATTGTTCGCTGATAACACATTTATTTTTAGGCTAAATATAGGCTAAAAACACAGCATAATTCGGCTCAAGACTCACGCATCATCTAAATGTTGTCCTGAGCCAAGGCGATTAAATAATTGCCCGTTTTTTTGCTCATCTCTGCAAGCACAGCAGCAAAAAGAACACATGAGAACGAAAGTACTACTAGAATTAGAGAAAGTTAATCTGCGTTTGAAGTCTGCAAAGGCAAAGGTGACAATTAGAGAATCGAATGGAAGTCTGCAATTACGGGCGACGTTACCAATTAAACCGGGAGACAAAGATAGCAATGGTACTGGGAGAAAACAATACAATATCAGTTTGAATATTCCCTCTAACTTGGATGGACTCAAAACGGCTGAGGAAGAAGCCTATGAATTAGGGAAGTTAATCGCTCGGAAAACTTTTGAGTGGAATGATAAATATTTAGGTAACGAGGCAATAAAAAAAGAATTTAAGACTATAGGAGAATTGCTCGAACAATTTGAAAGTGAGTATTTTAAAACTCATAAACGAACTACTAAAAGCGAACATACTTTTTTTTATTACTCTTCACGAACTAAACGATTTACGAATCCTAAAGATTTAGCGATCGCCGAAAATTTTATAAGTTCAATTGAACAAATCGATAAGGAATGGGCTAAGTATAATGCAGCTAGAGCGATCGCAGCATTTTGTGTGACATTCAACATCGAAATTGACTTATCGAAATATTCCAAAAGGCCAGAGAATAATTCCCGAAATATACCGACAGATGCAGAAATATCTGAGGGAATTATTAAGTTTGAAGATTACCAAAATAATAGAGGTAATCAAGTTAATCAAAATGTTCAAGATAGCTGGCAACTTTGGCGCTGGACGTATGGAATGTTAGCAGTTTTTGGTCTACGTCCACGGGAACTTTTTATTAATCCCGATCTTGATTGGTGGTTGAGTGAAGAAAATGCAGATTTAACATGGAAAGTCCATAAAGATTGTAAGACTGGTGAGAGAGAAGCATTACCATTACATAGACAATGGATTGAGGACTTTGATTTGAGAAATCCTAAATATTTAGAGATGTTGAGAAGTGCGATCGCAAAAAAAGATAACACTAATCATGCAGACATAACGGCATTAACACAGCGAGTAAGTTGGTGGTTTCGCAAGATAGGATTGGATTTTAAACCCTATGATTTACGCCACGCTTGGGCAATTCGGGCGCATATTTTGGGGATACCAATTAAAGCGGCGGCGGATAATTTGGGGCATAGTGTGCAAGTTCATACGCAAACTTATCAGCGTTGGTTTTCGCTAGATATGCGGAAGTTGGCGATTAATCAGGCGTTGAGTAAGAGGAATGAAGTTGAGTTGATTAGGGAGGAGAATGCAAAGTTGAGGATGGAGAATGACAAGTTGAGGTTGGAGATTGAGAAGTTGAAAATGGAGTTGGTTTATAAGCTAAGTTGAATTTGTTAATAAAATTGATGTATTGATGTGGTGCGTTACGCTGCGCGATAACGCACGCTACTAACTTGCTCTTTAAATTTCCCTATAATAAATACTTATACTTCTTGATGTTATCTGTGAAGACAGTAGTCTAATGTTACCTGTGAAGTCATCAAAGCTATGTAGCTGTTAGACTATGCAAAGTATTCGCTCTGCAAGCAAAATATTGTTAATGTATATTTACAAACTGACCCGGCTCGTATTCAACAATGGAGAAGAGGTTCAACCAGGAAACCTTACCGTTATTATTGGCCCGAACAATGCTGGAAAAAGCCGTACTTTAAAGGACATTGCTCATAAAACCACAAGAAATACACCTCCACCTGGTATTGTTGTTAGCGAGGTTGAGTGGACAACCCCACAGAATTTACAAGAGCTACGCGAAGCCTATAGTTTGGAACGCTACCAAGACGAACATGCCAACTGGATGTTTCGTACACTAGCTCCTGAACTGTCCGAGGAACGCCAAGTCATTGCAAACTTTTGGTTTGAAGATCAGCTAATTTCACAATTTTTATCTAATAAATCTTTGTTTGCCCACCATTTTGGTATTGCTATGGTTGCATTCATCACCACAGAACACCGTCTTCAATTGGTGAAAGAGGCTGCTAGTGCAGCCCATGAAAAACAAGAAGCAAATCTGCTGCAAACTTTCTATAATGCAGAAAGTTCTCTAGAGAATGATATACAAAAATTAGTCAAGCGTGCCTTTGGCAAAGAAATTAAGTTGGATTTCACTGTACCCCAGCGATTACTTCTTCGAGTTGGAGATGATTTTAGTTTAATTCCTTCAGATCCAAGAGATGCTAGACAGCCAATGCAGGGGTATGACAAGTTGGATGATCAAGGGGATGGAATCAGAAGTTTTGTAGGAATTACTACTGCATTGTTGGCGATTAAACGAAACGTATTTCTAATCGATGAACCAGAGGCTTTTCTTGCTCCGCCTCAAGCTTTCCGAATAGGTGAGTTCATTGCAGAACAAGCAAACAGCAAACGCCAAATAATTTTAGCCACGCACAGCGCCGACTTACTACGCGGTCTTTTAAGCAAAAGAACCGATCTCACTATTATTCGGATTGACCGTAGAGATAAAACCAACTATTTCAATATACTTGACCGAATGGCACTAAGAAAAGCCAAAACACTTGTGGTTTAAGCAGTTTGCAATTGCTTGCGTAATTCATGCCGGGGTTTGGTCATCAAGGGATAAGCTTTTGGGCGACGTTTCCGAACTCGTGGTTCACTTCTACCGGGGCGATCGCTCACAGCCTTGTGAGTAATAACTTTAGAGGATGTTTGAAAAGTTCTCTTGTTAGTATCAAAATGTTCTACATCCTCCTCCCGTTTGAAAAGGGGGACTTGAATTCTGCTTCCCCACTTTTTAAGCGGGGTTAAGGGGGATCAACAAGTGCCTAAAATCACAGCTAAGTACTTTTTAAACAACCTCTTATTCAATTCCCTTTTTCACCTCGCTTTCTGTCAGTCCAGCTATCCCTAATCCAACTGCTGTCAAAGCAAGAATATATTACTTTCTTTATGAGTATAAATTTACTAGATTTTTTCCAAAGAACAGACCCCAGCCGGACTTTATACCTCAATCAAAGCTTAGATAGGAAATACTACATTGACTTCTCCTCAGTGCGGGGCGGTGATATTATTGGCAAGCTGAAGCAGAAAATTACGTTTTTTAAAGCCAATGAACCAACCTGTACCTTGTTCACAGGTCATATCGGCTGTGGGAAATCGACAGAACTAGTAAGGTTGCAGGTAGAACTTGAAGCGCTAGACTTCCATGTGGTGTATTTTGAATCCAGTGAAGATTTGGAAATGACGGACATAGACATTGCAGATGTGTTGTTAGCGATCGCGCATCGTGTGAGCCAAAGCTTAGAGAAAATAGTGCTGGATGAGCCGAACAGATTTCATGAACTGCTGCAAGGTGCATTGAGAGCGCTAGACTCTGAGGTGACGGGGTTTAAGGTAAAAACCCCAGTTGGTGACGTTGGTTTGTCTACTGAAAAAGAAAAGTTTTCCCTCGCTCTGGGAATTGGGGAAATTACAGCAAAGACGAAAAGTAACCCTCAATTGCGGGAGAAACTGAATCAATACCTGGGGCCACAGAAAACTAGACTGCTAGAAGCAATTAATCGAGAACTGCTAGAGCCGGCGATTGCCAAACTGAAGCAGCAGGGCAAAAAGGGATTGGTGGTGATAGTCGATAACCTAGACCGCATAGATAACCGGATTAAACCTTGGGGTCGTCCGCAACAGGAATACTTGTTTGTGGATCAGGGGGAGTTTTTGACAAAGCTCAACTGCCATTTAGTTTTCACAATGCCCCTGGCGCTGAAGTTCTCCAACGATTACGGAACGTTAACTCAAAGATTCCCTGAAGACCCAAAGGTATTGCCGATGGTTCCAGTGCAATGGCCAGACGGTAGGATACATGAGCAGGGAATGGCGTTGATGCAGCAGATGGTACTGGCTAGAGCATTTCCCGATTTGCAACCAGATGAGCGGTTAAACCAAAGTGCTGAAATCTTTGACAGTGCAGAAACCATGAAGCGCCTGTGCAGTTCGAGCGGTGGTCATGTGCGAGATTTGCTGAGGTTGCTGAATACCTGGATTCAGGAGGAAATGACACTTCCGCTCTCCCGTAATACCTTAGAGCAAGTAATTCGCGCTCGTCGCAATGAAATGACCATGCCGATTTCAGATGAGGAGTGGGAATTACTGCGTTATGTTAAGCAAAAGAAGAAAGTCAGCGATGACCAAGGATACCAAAAGCTGATACGTAGTAGATTTGTGTTTGAATACCGAGATGGCGGTGAATCGTGGTTTGATGTCAATCCAATTTTGGCAGAGGCAGCAGACTTAAGTAGTGAGGGAGCAGTTCATGGTTATTAAAATTGTATGAGTATACAGCGTCAATCAGATGAACCCACAGACAACGAGCGTTCGCTACAGCAGCTAGCTTGGACACTTCAAGCTTCTGTGGAAAAGTTCAAGTTGATTTGGGCGCGATGCAATTACAGCGCTTTACAGAGTCGCTTGATAAAAAGGTTAGGTGAAATCTGCCAATTTAAGATTCAGGTACTGCAACTCAAAGAATCAGAAAGAACGCTTTATACTGCGATCCGTGAAGAATTACAGAATGATACCCAAGCTCTGATGATTGTGGGCTGGCAATCATTGCAGGATTTGCCGCAGATGTTGACAAGTGCTAATCAGGTACGTGAAGAATTTCGCAATCACTTGTCATTACCGATAGTCGTGTGGATTAGCGCTCTTTTATGTCTCTGGTGAGAGAAAAATGCTCTGATTTGCTGAGATTTTTGAAACTCCTTGAAGGCTGTGAAGAATGCAGACGCTGCTATGTCGGAAATATTGGGATTTATCAAATATATCTGT
>NZ_NOLK01000299.1:0-4340 GCF_002245985.1 Nostoc sp. 'Peltigera membranacea cyanobiont' 232 | reverse complement strand
TAGTGCAAACTTGTCGTCGTCAAGGCAGAGCTGTGATTGATTTTTTTGCACAAGCACTGCGGGCTAATTCTAATAGTTATCTGTCTCGCCCATCACTGCTTCCTAAATATTAGACCTGAATCCTTACGTGATTCCTTCAATTAAGTTCAGGTAATTGTGCAAGCGCTCCTTCCATCTATGTGCTGATTGCTGTTGTTTCATCTACTCCTCGTGCTACAGTATCAACGATGTGTTTCTGATAAGAGTTAACAGCATAATTGAGATGCCCAAACTTATTACCAGCCCAAGCCAAACACATAGTTTTCACTAGTTCATCAATCTCAACAGAATCAAGCTCACTTGGACTCGTAACATTCCGAGAATGCAGCCACTCTTTGACTAAATCGAGTGGATAATTTAAAAGTGTGCGAACTTCTTTGACTCGCAAATCTTTTGGGTTGATTGATGGCGGAGTTACAGCTTCTTTTGTTGGCTGAATCCTGTACTGTTGATTCTCTTTGCGGGGTCTAATGTTATTCTAAGGCTGTTCAGGCTTTTGAGGAGTAGTTGCGCCTTCAGCATCATTATCTTCATCTGCCGTCACCGATAAAATTGCACAAACCGCATATCGTCGTGCATAAGTTAATGCTGCACCAAACTTCTGAGAATCACTAATTTCAGGTAGAGGGTAAGTGCTGGTGATACTCTCTCCAGATTCATGAAAAATATGAGTCCTTAGCACAGTTTTACCTTCAAAGATTTCGGTGGTTTGAATTACTACTAATCCATGTTTACTAAGTCCAGGAGTAACAGCATCCAATACAGCATCTAGTGTTGCATATTTACGTTTGTAGTGAGGATTAGTACCGTCTTTTTGAATGGGATTAAACTCTGCCTTTGCCTTGATTAAAGCTTTGATTAGTTCTTGCATTGTCCAGATCCTCTTTTACCAATCATTTTCATTGATATCACCAGACACTTTTTTGCTAGATTTAGCTTTATTTATTTGAAACTCTGAGGCTTTTAGCACAGGCATTGCCGCTTGTTTTACCGAAGTTTTAGCTTGCAGATAGAGAAATTGTGTTACTCCATCAGCGTCTTCTCCATCCTCGACTTGCGCCCATAGAGAACAACCCAGTTCTAATGACTCATAGTCGCCTAAATTGAAGGTCAATCTTCTTGTTAGCAATCAACAAAAGCCAATTTTCATCTTGAGCGATCGCCTGAATCTTTAAATAGCAGGAGTTGAACTGGTTCAGTATTTCTATCGGTTCCATTGCTATATTTGTGATGTAAGTAAAACAGTCTTATTGAGGAAGTGGGCAGCAACGCCCACCCCTTTTCTTACGCTGCAACCAAATCTTTCGCTTGTGCAACGTATCTCTTTAACCGTTCCCATTCGTCACTTGTGAGTGCATCAAATTCTTGATCAAGTAATTCCTCTTCTGTAGGTGGCTGTTCCGTAGTCGCTTTTGATACCCTTAGCACCTTCATGAAGTTGTCTAACCCGACTGCTGCATCAACCGGCTCGGCATATCGAAGAGAATCCACTCCGTTAGACCAGTGGGTAATGTACTGGAATATCACCCCAATCATGGAATCACCCTTATACACGCGATAGTTTCTGGGGCAGGCTCCGTCAGCGTAAACCAGCTTGTAGCCAGGAATCTCTTGCACCTCTGCGTTGGGGTCGGTTGGAGGTAGAAGAATTTTCTCTGGGGATTCATCCCAATCGGCTTCTTGAAGAGAAAATGGGCTAATCATATTGCAATATGCCATGATGACTTCGATTGTCTAAATTTCGTTGTCGAGGCGATTGCTTTTCTCTTGGACTGCAACCGCCTTTCTCACTTTCAGTACCAGGGATTTATTACACCTCTGCATTCGCATCTGCTGGAGGTAGCACAAAATTCTCTTGGCAGTCATAGAAATCCCGATCTGGAAGTGTGATGTTACTTGCTGGGCTATGTGTAATGATTATTTGTAATTGCATATAGGTGGCGATTGCTTTTGTCTTGGTAAGCAATCGCCCTTTCTCACTTCCAGCAACTAAGCTGCTACTGTCGCTCGGACTCCCAACAGCCCAATCACTTGTTCAGCACTAGCAGCCACACGATTTACCCCGTACTGTCTTGGTCGAGTGTACCAACCTTCTTGATTGCACCCGACGAAGCCAACAAAGTGCCCGTCTTGGTAGAGTTTGGTGCTGAAAGATAACCAGTCAACTTCGCCGTGATATAGACCAAAAACAGTGCAGGCTTTCTCTAATTCATCGCTCAATCGTTCGTTGCGCTCCAGGGGTGTTTCCGGTAGGGTCGCTTTTACTTCTGCAACTCGTGTAGCGAACCAGTCTCGGTCAAAGGGTAGCCGTCCGCCACCGACTAACTGCACCCATACTGTGATTCCGCCTTCGATCCAGATTGTGCGAACTGATTCGGGTTCCACTTCGATAATCTCACCAATGATGCGGCGATCTCTGCTGGTGAGAGGGTCTTGAGTTGGGGCTACAGCTTCGGCTTGGGATTCAAGGTGGGTGTACAGTTCTGCTTGGGCTGTGGCTTGTTCATCAACAGAAGAACTAGGAATTGCTTGCTGTGTATGTGTTATGTAGGTCATAATATTGATCTCCATTCAGTTGGATAAAAAGCGATCGCATACTTTCTCAGGGTGGGCGGTCGCTTTTGTTATGTGTGCAAACAACGTTGTGGTTCAGCACAACGCTCTCATAAAGATTTGGCGTAGCCATATATTTGTGGCTCAAAGCCAGTGGCACTTGAGCGATACCAAAACAGGAGATACAGCGTATCAGGCGACGTGTACGACTTCAAATGCTTTAACTGCCGTCCGTCGTCCTGCTGGTAATTTCTTATTCAGTGCAATATCCATTTCCCGGCTGTGTACCCATCGCCTTCTCTGGTTGTGCCAGTGCCTCGGTTACTTATCAAGCGGTCACTCTGGATTGCTGTCAAAGTTCTGTAGTGCAAACCCTTTTTGCGTTTGGGTGCAGGCGGTTGCATTTCCTTGCCCTTAATATTTATATAGTGTATCGCCATAGCCAATACTTTGTCAATACCAAAAACAATACAGTTGCCAATACCGCCACAGCTTGATAGTTTTGTGATAGGCATCCTTAACGAGGCTTGATACGACTATATGGCGAAGAGAGAAAGGACTTTTATTTCGATTGAAATTGATCCAACCAAAAAAGCAGATTTTGTTGCTAAGGTCAAAAGCGAGAACAAAAACGTCACCGAAGTTCTTACAAACTGGATTGATGGATACCTTGGAGTTGCTGGAGGTATTGACGTTGTTGATCTAAAGAAACGTGTAGAAGCTATAGAACAGGCTTTAAAAGAGGGGGATATTATGGGGGAATCAGCCGCCTGAGAGAGGAAAATCGTTCTCTCAGGCAAACTCACGAACAATTGCTGAAATTGCTCAAAGAAAAGCCCGCCGACAGTTAATGTAGGCGGGCTAACTTTTTAAGAGCTTGCTTGTATTGGTTTGGTATTATAATATTCCAATACAAGCACCAGGATAACCCAAGATGATTAAAATTATTCCAAAGTCTGTAAACCTACTATTGGCCTTAATTGCATAGCAAAAGCGATCGCCGCCGGCAAGCAATGCGATCGCCTGTTCAATTTATTCACGAGAAAGTGAACTAACTATATAATGCTGACACATTTTTGGAAAAACCCCCAAAATCAGTTGCAAGGTTCACTTTGGTTAAGCTTTAACACCCCAAATTTCAAGCATTTACCATAGTGAGCAAGAAATATGCTGACACTAGAAAGAGAACAAACAACAGCACTCGATTACAGTGTTGTCAACACCAGCATCCAGGAAACCTTCACCGCCATCGATAGGTTCGAGTGGCAAGCGGTAGATGAAATCCTCCAGATGAGGGAACAACAGCTTTACCTGCAAGCTGGATACAAAAGCTTTGAAGAATACTGCCAGCGTGAATTATGCGCCTGGGGTGGATACCGACGAATCAACCAACTGTCAGGAGCTAAAAAGGTCATAGACGCAGTTGGTGAATTGGGCGGACACATCAAGAATGAGCGTCAGGCTCGTCCTTTACTGCGCTTGGTCAAGGAACCAGAAAAACTTAAAGCTGCTGTAACGCTTGCTCTGAAAGATAACCCATCCCCTGGTGAATCAGATTTTTCTGCTGCCGCCCAAAAAGTGGTTCCTCAACTTCCACGCAAAAAACATATTGTTCAGGAACGAATGGCACTAAGAAAAGCTCTAAGCTATGCGGAATAGGCACTACAGATTTTAAAGCTATTGAACAGTGAAGGTTCAGGGATGGGATAGGCAATTGTCCTTGATGTAATACTGCGATCGCCATTGAG